>NZ_JBNNVR010000069.1:0-30314 GCF_050280645.1 Pseudomonas sp. NPDC089554 | reverse complement strand
ACCAGAGGGCCGGCGCCTGCGATGGCAGCGAAGTGGTGACCGAAGAGGATGTGCTTGTTGGTCGGGACGTAGTCCAGGCCATCGTTGTTGAGTACCGCAGGCGTGGCGCGACGCGGGTCCAGTTGCATCACCTTGGTGGCGATGAACAGGCTGTAGTAGCGGTACGCGACCAGGTAAAGGGCCACTGCCGCGACCACGATCCACAAGGCGTTGATCGCCTCGCCACGACGCAGGGCGACGACGCCCAGCGCGCAGGCTCCCAGTACGGCCAGCGCCAGCCACGGTATGTGGCGTAGCAGGCTATTATTGTTGTTCATGGTTTGCTTCCAGCTGGTGGATTGGAATAAGACCGCCAATCGAGTCTAGGGCGTGTCATCGCGCATTGCCATATCTGCATTGGCCTAGAGCCATCGCAGCACGATGGCACCTCTACCTCAGCAACTATAGTCAGGATGTCAGCAGAGGGTTTTCCCATGAGCGACCACGACGAACGACGGCGCTTCCAGCGCATCGACTTCGATGCCCCAACCGAACTGCGCCAGGTCGAAAAGCGCTGGCCGGTGAAACTGCTCGACCTGTCCCTCAAGGGCCTGTTGATCGAACGCCCCGAGCCTTGGGACGCCGACTTGAGCCAGGATTTCGACGCGATCATCCACCTCGACCCTCAGACCGCCGTGCACATGCAGGTGGAACTACGCCACGAAGAACCTACCCGGCTGGGTTTCGTCTGCCTCTATATCGACCTCGATTCAATGAGCCACTTGCACCGTCTTGTGGAATTGAACCTGGCCGACAGCACCGAAATGATGCGCGAGCTGCGTGAACTTATCGAAGATTGAAATCTTTTAGCCAACTAACGACCTGACCACCCCGCCTTTCCTGTCCACCTAGACAGCTTTACGCCTGGCCTTGGCGATTTTGTACACACCCCTCTAGAACACCCTCTACCGAGTTGGAACGCAACCTGCATCAAGGCAAAAGGTGCCTTGATGCAGTGCATTCGGGCACTACGATCAAAAAATTGTATACAATTTTTGTGGCAATGATTTGTACGACCTGTCTACAGTAGCGTCACAAAAATAAACAGAGAGCCTGCTCCAATGACTACGTCCACCAGCACGTCTCCTGCGCCGCGTCCCGAGGATGAAAACCTCGGCCTGGGTGCCAACCTGGCCTACGGGCTGCAGCACGTCCTGACCATGTATGGCGGGATAGTCGCGGTACCCTTGATTCTCGGCCAGGCAGCAGGCCTGAACCCGGCAGAGATCGGCCTGCTGATCGCCGCCTCGCTGTTCGCCGGTGGCCTGGCCACGTTGCTGCAGACCCTTGGCCTGCCGTTCTTCGGCTGCCAGTTGCCACTGGTTCAAGGCGTGTCGTTCGCCGGCGTGGCGACCATGGGCGCGATCCTCAGCAGCGAAGGCGGCGGTGGCCTGCCGGGCGTGCTGGGCGCGGTCATGGCCGCATCGTTCATTGGTTTCCTGATTACCCCGGTGTTCTCGCGCATCACCAAGTTCTTCCCGCCGCTGGTCACCGGCATCGTCATCACCACCATCGGCCTCACCCTGATGCCAGTGGCCGCGCGCTGGGTGATGGGCGGCAACAGCGCCTCGCCGGAATTCGGCAGCATGGCCAACATCGGCCTGGCGGCGTTGACCTTCGCCATCGTGCTGCTGCTGAGCAAGCTGGGCAGCGCGAGCATCTCGCGCCTGTCGATTCTCCTGGCGATGGTGGTCGGCACCCTGATCGCCTGGGCGCTGGGCATGGCTGATTTCAGCCAGGTCACCGAAGGCCCGATGTTCGCCTTCCCCTCGCCCTTCCACTTCGGCATGCCGACCTTCCACATCGCCGCGATCCTGTCGATGTGCATCGTCATCATGGTGACCTTGGTGGAGACCTCGGCGGATATCCTGGCGGTCGGTGAAATCATCGACACCAAGGTCGACTCCAAGCGCCTGGGCGATGGCCTGCGCGCTGACATGGCGTCGAGCATCCTGGCGCCGATCTTCGGCTCGTTCACCCAGAGCGCCTTCGCCCAGAACGTCGGCCTGGTGGCCGTCACCGGGGTCAAGAGCCGCTACGTGGTGGCCACCGGCGGGGTGATCCTGGTGGTACTGGGCCTGCTGCCGATCATGGGCCGGGTGATTGCCGCAGTGCCCACGCCCGTGCTGGGTGGCGCTGGCATCGTGCTGTTCGGCACCGTGGCGGCCAGCGGTATCCGCACCTTGTCGAAGGTCAGCTACAAGAACAACGTCAACCTGATCATCGTTGCCGCCTCCCTGGGCTTCGGCATGATCCCGATCGCCGCGCCGAACTTCTACCACCACTTCCCCAACTGGTTCGAGACCATCTTCCACTCGGGCATCAGCTCGGCAGCGATCATGGCGATTCTGCTCAACCTGATCTTCAACCACTTCACCCAAGGCAACTCGGACCAGCAGTCGGTGTTCGCCGCAGGCTACGAGCGCACCATCCAGTATTCGGATATCTCGGCACTGCGTGATGGCGACTACTTCAAGGACGGCAAGCTGTTCGACGCAGAAGGCGTCGAGGTGCCGGTGATGGAGCGCGACGAGCATGGCAACGAGGCGCCGAGACGCAAGGCGGTGGCCGAGCATTGACCACAATGTGATGGGGTCATGCAGGGGGGCCGACGCGCATCGTCGGCTCCCCTTTTTGTTGAGTCAATACCGGCCTCTTCGCGGGCAAGCCCGCTCCTACAAGTTCTCCACCGCACCTGGATTCACCGCTGTACCTGTAGGAGCGGGCTTGCCCGCGAAAGGGCCGGGACTGCCACTACACATCACACATGCGGCGCGAAATAGTGATTCAACAGCGCCAGGTCGGTCGCATCCAGTACCCCCGCCAAATAGCGCAACTGCAACCAAGCCCGCAGGTAATCATGCCGCGCCTGAGCCAGGTCACGTCGAGCGCCATACAGCTGCTGCTCGGCATCCAGCACATCGAGGTTGACCCGCTCGCCGCCCTGCACGCTCTTGCGTGTGGCCTGCACCAGCGCGCTGGCGGCCTCCACCGCCAGGCCATAGGCACGGATCTTCGCCGTGCTGCTAGCACACAGGTTGAACTGCTTGCGCAGTTGGTTGACCGTGTCGCGCAACTGCGCATCCACCTCGAACCCCAATGCATCGCGCTGGGCCTGGGCCTGGCGGACCGAGGCCGACACGCCGCCGCCGGCAAACAGCGGCACGCTGAGCTGGATGCCAATGCTGTCGGTGTCGTAGCGCTGGTTGTAGCTGCTTTCGGAACTGGAATTGGAAATGCCCTTGCTGGCATACGCGCTCAACGACGGCAGGTGCCCGGCGCGCTGGCGCTCCACCGACTGCTCGGCGGCCTCCAGTGCATGCCGCTGGCTGGCCAGCTCGGCGTTGTGCGCCACAGCTAGGTCGCGCCATTGCTCGAACCCCGCAGGGGCCAGCGGCTGTACGCGGAAGTCACCCGCAAGCGGCGCCAGGTCCTCGATCGTCACCGCCTCGCCGATAATCGCCTGCAACCCCCGCAGGGCGGCATCGAGGTTGTCACCGGCCTCGATTTCCTGGGCCTGGGCCAGCTCATGGCGGGCGCGGGTCTCCAGCAGGTCGGTGCGGGTGCCCTCGCCGCCCTTGAGCAAGCGCTCGTTGAGGGTCAGTTGCTCGGCGTAGGTGCGCCGCTGGGCACGCGCCAGGGCAATCTGCTCGTCGGCGAACAGCGCTTCGCTGTAGGCCGCGAACAGTCGTACCACCAGTTCCTGGCCCTTGCCACGAAAACGCTCGTCGGCCAGCGCCACCTGGGCCACTGAGCGGCGGTACTCGCTCCAGGCGGCATAGTCGAACAGCGGCTGCTCCAGGGTCAGGGTCGAGGTATAGCTCTGGTAGTCGCGCTGGGTGGTGACATCACCGAACTGGCTGCGCTGGGTCACCTCGGAATCGTTGCGCGCGCGGTTGTAGCGGTAGGACAGCTTCGGCAGCAGGCCCGCGCGACCGATGGCCCGGTATTCCAGCCCCGCATCGCGCTCGGCGATCGCCCCCTGCCAGGTTGGGTCGTTGCGCAGCGCCAGGGCGTAGGCGTCGCCCAGGTCCAGCGCCTGGGCAGAGGAGCCTGCGAACAGCAGCAGCGCCAGGGCCGCATGGGGAAACAACATCGGCATCATTCCTCCGCCAGGGCGATGTGCACCCGGTCGGCCAGGGGCTTGAACAGGTAGTTGAGCAACGAGCGTTCGCCAGTGCGCACGAACGCTTCCACCGGCATGCCCGGACGAATGTCCAGGCCGGCCAGCGCCTGCGAGCCTTGTGGGCTGACCTTGATACGCACCTGGTAATACGGCTGCTGGGTCTTGTCGTCGAGCAGGCGGTCGGCCGATACCAGCGTCACCTCGCCGTCCACCCGTGGCGTGGTGCTCTGGTTGAAGGCGGCGAACATCAGCTCCACCGGCAACCCAGGGTGCAGGCGGTCGACCATCTCCACTGGGGCCCGGGCGTCGACCAGCAGTTGCGCATCACTGGGCACGATCTCCATCAGTTGCTGGCCGCGGGCGATCACCCCGCCGTTGGTGAACACGCTCAGGCCCACCACAGTACCCGCAGCGGGTGAGCGCACCTGGGTGTGGGCCAGCTCGAACTCGGCGCTGCGCAGGCGGTTGTCCAGGTCCTGCGCGGTAGCTTGCTGCTCGCCGAGCTGCTGGCGCACCTCGTTCTGGAACTCCTGCTGGCGCTGCCCAACCCGCAGCTTCAGCTCCAGCACCTGGCGCCGGGTACGGCCAATGGACCCCAGGTCTTCGGCGATGGAGCCATTGACCTGGGCCAGCAGGCGCTCGCTGTCGAGCAGGCGGTTGCGCGGGATATAGCCCTCGCGCGCCAGCTCGCGTAGCCCGCGCAGTTGTTCGTCCAGCGCATCGCGCTGGGCCTGCTTGCTGGCGAGCGAACCTTGCAGGCCCTGCAACGAGGCTTCGGCCCCGGCGATGCTTTCGCGCAGGCCGCCCAGCTCCATCTCCAACGCCTGGCGGCGGCTGCTGCGTAGCTGACGCTGGGTGTCCAGTGCCGCGGCTACCCAGGGTTCATTGGCCTGGGCGCGCAAACTGTCCGGGAACACCAACTCGGAAGCGCCGTCACGCTCGGCCAGCAGCCGCGATTCGCTGGCACGGGCATTGACGTACTGAACCCGCAGCGACCCCAGCTGGGCTTGGGCCACGGTCGGGTCCAGAGTCAGCAGCACTTGGCCAGCAGCGACGCGGTCGCCATCGCGTACCTGCAACTGGCCGATCACTCCGCCGGTAGGGTGCTGCACCGCCTGGCGGCTGCCCGCGACCATCACCGTACCGCTGAGCGGCACGCCCTTGTCCAAGGGTGCCAATGCCCCCCACAGCAGAAAGCCACCGAAGCCTGCGAACACCAGCCAGCGCCCGAGCCGGGCGGGCTTGCGCGCATCCACGCACAGCGCGGTGCCAGCCTCGGGGGCTGCCGGTGGGCGAATGAAAGCGTTGTGTGCGGTCATGGTCTCAAGGTCTCGTCGGGCCATAGCTCATGTTCAGGCCAACGGCCGGCCGCGCGGCCGGGCGGGCATTGCGCTGGACATCCTGGAGCACCCGCGCGGTCGGCCCGAAGGCCTGCAACTGGCCGCCCTGCAACATCATCAGGTTGTCCAGGCCGGCCAGCAGGGCCGGCTTGTGGGTGATCAGTACCAAGGTGCGCTTGTGCTCGCGGACCTTGGCGATGGCCTCGACCAAGGCGCGCTCGCCCGCTTCGTCGAGGTTCGAGTTGGGCTCGTCGAGCACGATCAGCGCCGGTAGCCCATACAACGCCCGGGCCAGGCCGATACGCTGGCGCTGGCCTCCGGACAAACCTGCACCGCCCTCGCCCAACAGGGTGTCGTAGCCAGCGGGAAGCTTGAGCACCAGGTCGTGCACACCGGCCAGTTGCGCGGCGGCCACCACTTGCTGCGGGTCCACCGGCCCCAAGCGGGCGATGTTCTCGGCGATGGTGCCGGCGAACAGTTGCACGTCCTGGGGCAGGTAGCCGATGTGCGCGCCCAGCGCCTGGCGCTGCCACTGCGCAAGGTCGGCGCCATCCAGGCGCACCTTGCCAGCAGCTGGACGCTGGGCGCCTACCAGCACCCGCGCCAGGGTCGACTTGCCCGAGCCGGACGGCCCGAGCATGCCCAGCGACTCCCCTGCCGGCAGCTCGAACCCGAGGTTGCTCAGGCAAGGTCGGCTGGAGCCCGGCTGCATCACCACCAGCGCCTCGACGCCAACTCGCCCGCTCGGCGCTGGCAGCGGCATGCCGGCAGGGCGCGCAGGCTGCGCCCGCAGCAAGGCATCGAGGCGCTGGTAGGCCTGGCGCGCCGCGCCCCACTGGCGCCAAGCGCCGATCAGCTGGTCGATGGGCGCCAGTACCCGGGCCATGAGAATGGAACCGGCGATCATCATGCCGGGGGTAATCAGTTGCTCGATCGCCAGCCAAGCACCCAGCCCCAGCACCAGCGACTGCAAGGCCAGGCGCACGGTCTTGGACAGCGCCGTGAGCGCCGCCGTGCGCTCGCTGCCCAGGCCCTGGCGGGCAAGAAAGCCCTGGTGCAAGCCAGCCCAGCGTTGATGCACAGCCTCGAGCATGCCCATGGCCTCGATCACCTCGGCATTGCGCAGGTTACCGTCGGCCTGCTGGCCGGCTTGCTGCGACAGTAGCCCGGCTTCGGCAAACGGCGCCCGGGTCAGGCGCTCGTTGGCCCAGGCCAGCAGCAACAACAACACCGCACCCACCACCGCCATCAGCCCCAGCCAGGGGCTGAACAGGAACATCACCAGCAGGTACACCGGGAACCACGGCGCATCGAAGAAGGCATACAGCGCCTGGCCGGTGGCGAACTGGCGCAGGCTGGTAAGGTCGGCCAGCACCTGCCCCGCCGCACCCTTGTGCCCGGCCAGGCTGGCCTCGAAGGCGGCCTCGAACACCCGAGGGCCCAGGCGCAGGTCCAACTGCGTGCCCAGGCGAATCACCACCTGGCTACGCAGCCACTCCAGCGCGCCCATGAAGGCGAACAGGCCCAGCACCATCAGGCTGAGCATCAGCAAGGTCATCTCGTTGCGCGACGACAGCACCCGGTCGTAGACCTGCAACATGTACAGCGCAGGGGCCAGCATCAGCAGGTTGATGACCGCGGTGAACAGGGCGACGTTGCCCAGCCCTGCACGGCAGGCCTTGAGCGCCTGCAGCAGTTCGTCGACCGCAATGGGAGCGCTTCGCATTGCTTGGAAACCTCGCACACGGCGCCGGTCGGCGATTGCATTCGCCACACCCACGCCACAGAATTCGCACCACCGCAGCCTGGGCCGGCAAAGACACGGGCTGCGGGGTAATGCAACAGATCAGCGAATGGCAGGGTGACCTTCCATTCGCTTTTTCATGCCGGCGATCAGGCCGCCAGGGCCAGGTCTTCCGGCAGCGCCTGCACACCAACGGCTTCGGCGGAAGCTGCAGTGCTGAGCGGGCCTGCGGCCAGGGCTGCGCTGATGTCGGCGAAGGTGTTGTTGGTGGACACGCCGTAGCCGGCCAGCAGGTCGTCCAGCACCGATTCCAGCGCGCTGGTGTTGCCCTGCATCAGGCCGTAGATCACGTCGTGCACATCGTTGGCACCCGGCACGCGGCCAGCGCCCTGGGCAGCGCTCAGGTCCAGGCCTTCGAAGGTGACCACGAAGTTGCTCAGGGTGTAGTCGCTGCCACCGCCGCCGCCCAGGGTCTGGCCGAGCGAAACGTTGTCCAGCTCGCCCCACAGGTAGTGGTTCTGGGTGCTGCTGGCCGGCAGCGTTGGGTTGAACACGTAGTTCAGGCCATTGCTGGTGTCGCTGTCGGCGATGAACGCGTAGCTGGAATTGGACCCGCTGGTGGCGTACTGGTCACCGGAGAAGGTGCCGTTGCTGAAGCCACCGGTGTTGCCCGCGCCGTGGTCGGCGGTCTGGAAGCCGGTGGTCCAGAAGGCCAGGTAGCTGTCGACAGTAGCGTTGGCGAAAGCGGGTGCGTAGTTGACGGACAGAGTCATTTCAGTTCCTCGTTAACGGTGCAGCATTGAACGAAGGCGTCTTCCATGCCTTCGTGTTGCCCAGTGCGGGCGAACGCGGGTGGATCAGAAGCGGTACTCGAACATCCCGCTGAGCGTGCGGCCACGCGCCAGCGAGAGGTTGTTGACGTCGCCCATGGCGACGAAATAGGCCTGGTCGGTGACGTTCTCCACCGACAGCGCGATGTTCAGGTTCTGGGTCATCCAGTAGCTGGCGTACAGGTCGTAGACTTTGTATTTCGGCCACATGGCCTGGTCGAGCTGGTTGTAGCCCCAGCTGTCGAGGTTCTCGCCGTTGCCCTTGCTGTAGCGCAGGCGGGCACCGATATCGAGGGTCTGGTCGAGAAAGCGCATGCCCATGGTCAACGAGCCGCGGTCGGCCGGCATGTAGCTGGCGTTACCCATGATGTCGCCGCAGCGCACGGCGGCATCCAGCGCCGGGTTGCCGCCGGCCTGCACCACGTCGAACGGCAGCATGATGATGAAACCGCCGAAGTCCACCGGGCGCAGCTCGGTGCCGACCACGTTGCGCGACTGCGCGCCGCCCATGTACAGCTGCTTGGAGCAGAAGTCGTTGCTGCCGATCATGTGGGTGTAGCTGAGCTGGGTGTAGAAGCCGCCGGTGTCGTAGTCCAGGGAGTACTCCACGCCCCGGAACGTGGTGGTTTCCAGGTTGTTCTGGTAGGCGTTGCGGCCCATCGAGGTGCCCAGCGCGCCGGAGGTACCAGGCAGGTCGACGTTGGTGTCGAGGAACGAGAAGTTCTCGATGCGGGTATCGAAGTAAGCCACCTTGGCGGCGAAGCGGTCGCCGTCGCGAAACAGCGACTCCTTGAAGATGTTGAAGCCGGCTTCCCAGTTGTGCGACTGCTCGGGCTTGAGGAACGGGTTGGGGTAGACCAGCTCGTTGCCGCCGCCATGGGGCTTGCCGCTCATGAACGCCTCGGTCACTGACGGCGGGCGCCAGCCACGGCCCCAGCGGGTGTACAGCTGGAGCCAGTCCAGGCCCGGCTTGACGCCGATGCCGAAGGTTGGCGAGAAGCGTCCGGCTTCTTGGTCCACATCGAACAACAGGTTGGTGGTCTGGCGCAGCGGGTCGACCTGGGGCGCGCCGGTGGGCAGCATGAAGGCGGTGAAGCCGGTCTTGCCGGTCAGGCGGTAGCGGTCGTAGCGCAGTCCGGCATCCAGGGTCAGCCAGTCGCCGTGCTCGAACTTCAGCTCGCCGAACAGGCTGGCCATGACCCGTTTGCCCTCGGGCGTGCTGCCGCTGGCGTAGGGGTTGGTGTTCTCGTTACGCGCCGGTACCCGCTCGCTGGACGGCTTGAAAGTGTCCTGGAACAGCTCGGTGCCGTAGTCGAAGGCCAGACTGTTGCTTTGGCCGAAGTAGAAGCGCGAGGTGTTCTGTACTTGCAGGCCCCAGGTGTCGGTCTGGAAGCGGTCGTTGTAGGGCGCGTAGTAGTTGCCGCTGGCAAGGCTGGCGGTGCTGGCGGCGTTCCAGCGGTCCTGCCGGGTGGTGACGAAGTACAGCTTGGCCTTGAGGTCGACCAGGTCGTTGCCGGGGCTGTAGCTGTAGTCCAGCGCGACGTTCTTGGCGTTGATGTCATTGGCCGCCGAGCGCCGGTAGTAGTAGGCGCTGCCGTCGTCGGTCATCCAGGTCCAGGCGTCCTTGCTGTCGGTGTCGGTCTCCATGTAGCTCAGTTGCAGGCGCTGCGCCTCGGGCAGGTTGAGGCCGAGCTTGATCATCTGCGAGCGAGTGACGCTGCTCATGTCGCCCACTTCGGACTCCAGCCAGCCCTCCCAGGCTTCGGGAAACAGGTCCTTGTTGCGGATGTTGGTGCCCAGGTTGTCGGTGTCTTCGGTGCCCGCACGGTAGTTGCCGAAATGCCGCTCGCTGAACCCCACCAGCACGTCGCCGACTTCGTTGCCGAAGGCGAACACGCCACTGCCATTGAAGTAGGTGCCGTTGCCCATTTCGCCGATGCCATGCCCGGCGCGGACACGCCCCCCCACCTCTTTACCCGGCCCGAGGAACTCGCTGGCCTGCACCGTGTTGAAACTGGCGATGCCGCCCAGCACGCCGGCGCCGCCCATGCCGGACTGGCTGCCTTTGTCGATCTCGATGCTGCTGATGAACTCGGGGTCGACGAAGGTCACGCCGTTGCGTTGCTGGTGGCCGTTGACGTTGAAGTTCTGGCGCATGCCATCGATGTTCATGTTCACCCGGCCGTAGTCCTGCACGCCGCGGATGTTCACCGAGAGGCCGGGGTCGCGTTGGTCTACCGCGGTGTACACGCCGGCGGTCTGTTCGAGCATGTCGGCGGCGTGACGCGGTGGGCGCTGGTCGATCTGCTCGCGGGTGATCACACTGATCGAGCGTGGCGCCTGGTAGACCCTGTCGCCGTCACGCTTGGACTGCACATGGGTGCTGTCCAGTTCGATAGCGTCGCTCTCCTCGACCCGCTCAAGGCCAACTTGGCCAGGGGCACTGAAGCGGTAGCGCACAGGCATGCCACGCAGCAGTTGACGCAGGCCTTCCTCGACGTTGAGCGTGTCGTGCAGCCCGAGGCTGCGAAGGCCCGCCAGCGTGCGGCTGTCGAAGAACACCTGCACCCCGGACTGCTCGGCAAATGCCAGGATGGCGCGGTCCAGCGGTTGCGACGGGATGTCGAAGGCGACCAACGTTTGTTGGGCGCTGGCTTCGGCGGGCGCGGCCTGGGCCTTGCCGATCCCCATCGGCAGCGCCCAGGCGCCCCAGGCCAGGCTGCCAACCAGGGCGAGGTGGCCCAAGGGCCGGAGTGGTTGTCGTTGCGTGCTCACTGCGGGTGCTCTTCTGTTGTTGGCGTTTTCTAGTAATGAAAATCAATCTCAACAATCAGACGTGCGAGGTAGGAAAAGTCAGTAAAGGGATTTGAAAAAAGTTTGAGGGGGGTTGATAAGCTTGCGGGAACTACAGTGAATGGCACCGGCGTTGCCCGCGAACCAGGGCGCAGCCCTGGTAATTCACCGCCGATGTTTCAGTAGATCAAGGTAACCCCACCCACCGCCACCCGCTGGGCCTTGAGTTCATTGCTGAGCACCTCGCCCGCCGCACCCAGGCTGTCGAGGCGGAACACCCCACTCACCTCACGCCGCGCCAACTCATCGCCCAGCACCACCAGCCGCCCATCGCGGTAGCGGTTCAAGCGCGCCACCACCTCGGCCAGCGGCTGGCGCTCGAACACCAGCACACCGCGCTGCCAGTCGGTGGCGCGACGCAGGTCGTGGCCAGGCAAGGGCTGGATGCCGCCTGCCTGGTCATAGCGCAGGCTATCGCTCTCCTCCAGCACCTGGCTGGCCTTGCCCTGGGTAGGCGGGCTGGACAACTGCACCCTCACGCTGTGCTCGAGCATGCCCACCCAACCACCGGCCCCGGATTCGCCCACCACAAAACGCGTGCCCAGGGCTCGGCTGGTAGCACCGGCATACTCGACCACGAAGGGCCGCCGCTCCTGGGACGACACTGGCGCCGCGCTGAACACCGCCTCGCCGGAAAGCAGACGCACCCGCCGCTCGTGCGTATCGAATGCCAGCTCGATGGCACTGCGGCTGTCGAGGTCGACCTGGCTGCCATCGGGCAGCGTCACCCGCCGCACTTCGCCACCGGCAGTCGCGTAGTCGGCGCGCCACTGCACCGCCAGTTGCGGCCCTTCGACCACGCCAAGGGCGACCAGCAGCACGGCCGCGCTACCGGCAATCGCTTGGCGCAGACGCGAGCGGCGCCGTGTGCCACCGCGAACGGGCACACCTTGCGCGCTGTTACGCCGCGGCGCAGCGGCACGCGGCTGGCCAAGCGCGGCCAGGTCGGCCCAGGTCGCCTGGGCGAACGCATAGGCCTGGGCGTGCCGAGGGTCCAGGGCACACCACTGCTCCAGCGCCTGCTGCTGGGCCACGGTCAGGGGGCCGGCACTTTGCAGCACCACCCATTCGGCGGCCTGCTCGCGGATGGCTTGCTCTGGCACGTTCTGGCTGCTCACACGGTTCTCTCGCGCACGGGTCATGTCTGGGCTGACGTCTGAGGGGGTATTTTTCAGTAAACCGTTCGTCATCCCGCATCCTGCAAGCACTGCATCACATAGGCCAGGCCCTTGGCCAGGTGCTTTTGCACGGAGCTGTCGGAGATACCCAGGTGGCGAGCGACCTCGGCGTGGGTCATGCCCTCGAGGCGGTTGAGGCGAACCACCTCGCGGGTGCGCTCGGGCAGCTGCTCGAGGATCGCCTGCAAGCGCCGCAGGTGCTGCTCGCGCGCCGCCTGCTCATCGAGGCCGGGGCGTTCCTCGACGATACTTTCCAGGGCTTCGTGGGGCACCAGGTCGGTCTTGCGCCGCTGCTGCTGGCGCAGGTGGTCGATCATCAAATTGTGCGCGGTGCGGTAGAGGTAGCCCGGCGTATTGTCGATGGTTTCCTGGCGCTGCTGCTCGGCCAGGCGCAGGAAACTTTCCTGCACCAGGTCGGCAGCCAACTGTGGGTCGCGCACTTTGCGCGTCAGCAGCCCCTGCAGGTTTTTCGCATGCTTGATGAACAAGCGCTTGAGGTCGGACTCCACCACACGCACTCCAGGGGGCTGGCCAGGTGGCGATATGCTATGGCTATTGAGAATCAGTTGCAAGAAGCCGTGTTACTCGAACAGCGCGTCCAAGGCCTGTTCCAGACGGGTCACGGCAATCACCTGCAAGCCAGGCGGTGACTCCTTCGGTGCATTGCCCTTGGGCACGATGGCGCGCTTGAAGCCATGCTTGGCCGCTTCCTTCAAGCGTTCCTGGCCGCTGGGCACCGGGCGCACTTCGCCGGACAGGCCGATTTCGCCGAACACCAGCAGGCCATGGGCCAGCGGGCGGTTGCGCAGGCTCGACATCACCGCGGCCAGCAGGGCCAGGTCCGAGGCGGTCTCCAGCACTTTGACCCCGCCGACCACGTTGAGGAACACGTCCTGGTCGTGGGTAGGAATACCGCCATGGCGGTGCAGCACCGCCAGCAGCATGGCCAGGCGGTTCTGGTCCAGGCCCAGGGTGACGCGGCGTGGGTTGGCCAGGTGGCTGTCGTCAACCAGCGCCTGCACCTCCACCAACATCGGCCGGGTGCCTTCCCAGGTGGCCATCACCACGCTGCCGGGCACCTCTTCCTGGGTGCGGTTGAGGAAGATCGCCGAGGGGTTGGAAACTTCCTTGAGCCCGCGGTCGGTCATGCCGAACACACCCAGCTCGTTGACCGCGCCAAAGCGGTTCTTCACCGCCCGCAGCAGGCGCAGGCGGCCATCGGACTCTCCCTCGAAGTACAGCACTGTGTCGACCATGTGCTCCAGCACGCGAGGGCCGGCCAGCGAACCTTCCTTGGTGACGTGGCCGACCAGGAAGATCGCCGTGCCGCTCTGCTTGGCGTAGCGCACCAGCAGCGCCGTGCTCTCGCGCACCTGGGCCACGCCGCCGGGGGCAGACTGCAACTGTTCGGTGAAGATGGTCTGGATCGAGTCGATCACCATCACCCGGGGTTTTTCCACGCGGGCGGTGGCGATGATGGTTTCGATGCAGGTTTCGGTCATCACCTTGAGCTGGTCCTGGGGCAAACCCAGGCGCCGCGAACGCATGGCCACCTGCTGCTGCGACTCTTCGCCGGTGACGTACAGCGCGGGCATCTGCGTGGCGATGTTGCACAAGGTTTGCAGCAGGATGGTCGACTTGCCGATGCCCGGGTCGCCACCAATCAGCACCACCGAGCCGTCCACCAGGCCGCCGCCGAGCACGCGGTCGAGCTCGGTGCTGCTGGTAGTGAAGCGTGGGATTTCCTCGACGCTGACCTCGGCCAGGGTCTTGATCTGCGCCTGCTGCCCGGTCCAGCCGGCGCGCCCGCTGGGGGCAGCGGCACCGGCGCTTTCGATCATGGTTTCGACCAGGGTGTTCCAGGCGCCGCACTCGCCGCACTGGCCCGCCCACTTGGGAAAGGTCGCGCCGCACTCGGTGCAGCCATACAAGCGCTTGGCCTTGGCCATGGGTCGGTCTCCTGGGGAAAATTCGCCATGATAGCCGAGCAAGGCGTGTCTTGAGCGTGCCGCACAGCGACAAAACTATTCGCAGCGGGTGCAGTCAGTAACTGCTGTGCAAGGCATTAAGCCCATTGCTGGCTTACACTGCGACTACTTATCCATTTGTTACAGGGAATAAACCATGGGCGTAATCAGTGAATTCAAGGCCTTCGCGGTCAAGGGCAACGTCGTCGACATGGCGGTCGGTATCATCATCGGCGCGGCCTTCGGCAAGATCGTCTCGTCCTTCGTCGGCGATGTCATCATGCCGCCGCTGGGCCTGCTGATCGGCGGCGTGGACTTCAGTGACCTGGCCATCACCCTGAAGGCAGCCGAAGGGGATATTCCGGCGGTGGTGCTGGCCTATGGCAAGTTCATCCAGACGGTGATCGACTTCGTGATCGTGGCCTTCGCCATCTTCATGGGCGTGAAGGTGATCAACCGCCTCAAGCGCGAAGAGGCCGTGGCGCCCAGCGTGCCGCCTGCGCCGACCCCGCAGGAAACCCTGCTGACCGAGATTCGCGACCTGCTCAAGGCGCAGAACCGCCAGCCCTGATGTGGCTTGAGCCAGCGGTGGCCCTCGATGCGGCCGCTGCTGGCTACCAGTAGTTCTCTACCGCCACCTGCCCCGGGCGCTTGCTCAGGCTCAGTTGCAGGTCACGCGCCTTGAGCACCTTGCGCGTCTCGTCGATCATCTCGGGGTTGCCGCACAGCATGATCCGCGAATGCTCCGGCGACAGCTCGAGCCCCGCCGCCTTCTCCAGTTCGCCGTTCTCGATCAGCGTGGTGATACGCGCATTCAGCGCACCAGGGTGAGACTCGCGGGTGACCACCGGAATGAACTGCAACTTGCCGGCGAACTCGGCCAGATAGTCGCGTTGCTCGAGCCCCGCGATCAGGTCGACATAGGCCAGCTCCTTGGCCTCGCGCACCGAATACACCAGCTTGATATTGTCGAACCGCTCCCAGGCCTCGAAGTCCTGGAGGATCGACACGAACGGCGCGATGCCGGTGCCGGTGGCCAGCAGCCACAGGTCACGGCCGCCGACGAAGCGGTCGAGGGTCAGGTAGCCGAACGGCAGGCGCTCGATCAGCAGCGTATCGCCCTCGCCCAGGCGGCTCAGTTCACTGGTGAATTCCCCGCCTGGCACCACGATGGAAAAGAAATCGAGGAACTCGTCATGGGGCGCGCTGACCATCGAGTAGGCGCGCCACACCACGCTGCCATCGGCCTTGGTCACCCCCAGGCGGGCGAACTGCCCGGCGCGGAAGCGAAAACCTGGGTCGCGGGTAACGCGCAGGCTGAACAGGTTCGGCGTCAGAGGCTGAACAGCGAGCAGAGTCTGGCGGGTGAACTTGTCGGCACTGGCGGTCATGACGGGCTCCGGGGGCTGGGTGCGCACAGTTTCGCGCAAAGCGCCCAGAATGAACACCGAGGGTTTGTAGGGACTCGCCCCGACAGCGCGCCCCTGGCCCGTACAAACCCCTGTAGAATTGCCCCCTTCAAGCTTGTCGTGAACCTCGGCAAGCAGCCTTGCATTCGAGCCAGACCCCATGCCCCTGCTGAACAGCCCCTTCGCCGACCTTGACCTGATCCGCCAGCCGGAACAGCACAACGACCCGCTGCAGGCCTTCGACACCGCCGACCAGTACCTGCTCGAGCACCTGGCCAGCCAGACGCCGCAGCCCGGCTGCCGGGTACTGGTGCTCAACGACAGCTTCGGCGCCTTGGCCGCCAGCCTGGCCGGGCATGTGCAGGTGGTCAGCAGTGGCGACTCGCACCTGGCGCACCTGGCCCTGGAAAAGAACCTGGCACGCAATGGCAAGCCCTATGACAGCGTGCCGTTCGTGCCGGCCAGCGCGCAGTGGCAAGGCCCCTTCGACCGCGTGCTGCTGCGGGTGCCCAAGACCCTGGCATTGCTCGAAGAGCAGTTGATACGCCTGCAAGGCCACCTGGCCGAAGGCGCCGAGGTGATTGCCGGGGCGATGATCAAGCACCTGCCACGCGCTGCGGGCGACCTTATGGAAAAATACATCGGCCCGGTGCAGGCGTCGCTTGCACAGAAGAAGGCACGCTTGCTGACTGCGCATTATCAACCGCGCCCGGTCGTCGCCTCGCCCTACCCCACCCGCTACCGCCTCGACACCCCGGCGCTGGAGCTGCTCAACCACGCCAACGTGTTCTGCCGCGAAGGGCTGGACATCGGCACCCGCGCCTTCCTCCCGCACCTGCCCCAGGGCCTGGGCAGCGCGCGGGTGGCGGACCTGGGCTGCGGCAACGGCGTGCTGGCCATCGCCAGCGCCCTGGCCAACCCCGAGGCGCACTACACCTTGGTGGACGAGTCGTACATGGCGGTGCAGTCGGCCAAGGAGAACTGGCAAGCGGCGCTGGGCGAGCGCGGCGCGGTGATCCAGCCGGGCGATGGCCTGGCCGGCCAGGAGAAACAGTCGCTGGACGTGGTGCTGTGCAACCCGCCGTTCCACCAGCAGCAGGTGGTGGGCGATTTCCTCGCCTGGCGCATGTTCCAGCAGGCCCGCGAAGCGTTGGTGGTGGGCGGCGCGCTGTACATAGTCGGCAACCGCCACCTGGGTTACCACAGCAAGCTGTCGCGCCTGTTCCGGGGCGTGGAGCAGGTGGCGGCGACGCCCAAGTTCGTGGTGCTCAAGGCCCGCAAGTAGATGTTTGGATGAGTTGTGGGAGCGGCCTTGGGTGTGGGAGCGGCCCTATCGCGACACAAGGCCGCTCCCACAAATAAGCGCTAGTGCGTGGTCAACCCCGCCGCCGCCATGAACATTCGCATCACCCAGGCCGCCGCCCCCAGCGCGGCCACGCTCAGCAGCCAGATCAGCACCAGCCAGCCCAGGCGTTGCAACAACGGCTTCTTCTCTTCTGCATTCATGTCGCAAGCCTCCTAGTGATAGCCATCGTCATGGGTGACCTTGCCGCGGAACACGTAGTAGCTCCAGAACGTGTACCCGAGGATGAATGGCAGGATGAACAGCGTCCCCACCAGCATGAAACCCTGGCTCTGCGGTGGCGCCGCAGCGTCCCAGATGGAAATCGACGGCGGGATGATGTTCGGCCACAGGCTGATACCCAAACCGCTGTAGCCGAGGAAGATCAGCACCAGGGTCAGCAGGAACGGCGTGTAGTTGGCATTGCGCGCCACCGCTCGCAGCAGCCCGTAGAAGGTCACCAGCACCAGGATCGGCACCGGCATGAACCACACCAGGTTCGGCATGCTGAACCAACGGTCGGCGATCTGCGGGTAGGCCAGCGGGGTCCACAGGCTGACGATGCCGATCACCGCCAGCAGCACCAGCGCCAGGGGCCGGGCGATGTCGTGCATCTGCTTCTGCAACGGCCCTTCGGTCTTCATGATCAGCCAGGTGCAGCCGAGCAAGGTATAGGCGACGATCAGCCCCAGCCCGGAGAACAGCGCGAACGGCGTCAGCCAGTCCAGCGAGCCACCAGCGAACTTGCGGTCGACCACCTTGAAGCCTTCGATGAAGGTGCCCAGCGCCACGCCCTGGAAGAAGGTCGCCACCAACGAGCCCCAGATGAACGCCTTGTCCCAGAGGTGGCGCTTGTCGGCCTTGGCCTTGAAGCGAAACTCGAAGGCCACGCCGCGGAAGATCAGCCCGATCAGCATCAGCATCAGCGGCAGGTACAGCGCTTCGAGCACCACCGCGTAGGCCAGCGGGAAGGCGCCGAACAACCCTGCGCCACCCAGTACCAGCCAGGTTTCGTTGCCGTCCCACACTGGGGCGACGGTATTCATCATCACATCGCGGTCACGCTCGCCCTTGACGAAGGGGAAGAGCATGCCGATGCCTAGGTCGAAGCCGTCCATCACCACGTACATCATCACCCCGAAGATGATGATCACGGCCCAGATCAGCGGAAGGTCGATACCCATGGTTCAGTTCCCCTTGGCCGAGTGGGTGGTGTCGTGTTCGGTCTCGTCGTCGGCGGCCGACAGCGGCCGCGCTGGCGTACGTTTCTGCCCAGGCCCGCCCGGGTTGACCTCCTCGCCCTCGCCGGTCTTCGGCCCCTTGCGCACCAGGCGCAGCATGTAGCCGATACCGGCACCGAACAGCGCGAAATACACCACTACGAACATCACCAGGGTCAGCCCCAGCTGCGTATAGCTGTGGTTGGACACCCCTTCGGAGGTGCGCATCAGCCCGTACACGATCCATGGCTGGCGCCCGATCTCGGTGGTGAACCAGCCGGCGAGAATCGCGATCAGCCCCGACGGCCCCATCCACAGGGTCAGGTACAGGAATGGCCGCGAGCTGTACAAGGTGTCGCGCTTACGCAGCCACAAGCTCCACAGGCCGACCAGGATCATCAGCATGCCCAGCCCGACCATGATGCGGAACGACCAGAACACGATGGTCGAGTTGGGCCGGTCCTCGGGCGGAAACTCCTTCAGTGCCGGCACTTGCTGGTCGAGGCTGTGGGTCAGGATCAGGCTGCCCAGCGCCGGGATCTCCAGCTTGTAGCGGGTGGTCTCGGCCTGCATGTCGGGCCAGCCGAAGAGGATCAACGGCGTCGGCTCACCGGGAATGTTCTCCCAGTGGCCCTCGATGGCGGCGATCTTCGCCGGTTGGTGCTTGAGGGTGTTCAGCCCATGGAAGTCGCCGATCACCGCCTGAATCGGCGCGACGATCAGCGCCATCCACATGGCCATCGACAGCATCTTGCGCACCGCCGGGTTGTCACGCCCACGCAGCAGGTGCCAGGCCGCCGAGGCGCCGACGAAGAAGGCGGTGGCAACGAAGGCCGCAGTGGCCATGTGGGCCAGGCGATAGGGGAACGATGGGTTGAAGACCACCGCCAGCCAGTCCACCGGGATCACCCGGCCATCGACGATCTCGTAGCCCTGGGGGGTTTGCATCCAGCTGTTGGAGGAGAGGATCCAGAAGGTCGAGACCAGCGTGCCGATCGCCACCATCACCGTCGAGAAGAAGTGCAGGCCCCGGCCGACGCGGTTCCAGCCGAACAGCATCACGCCCAAAAAGCCCGCCTCGAGGAAGAACGCGGTCAACACTTCATAAGTGAGCAACGGGCCGGTGACGGCGCCGGCGAAATCGGAAAAGCGGCTCCAGTTGGTGCCGAACTGGTAGGCCATGACCAGGCCGGAGACCACGCCCATGCCGAAGTTGACGGCGAAGATCTTCGACCAGAAGTGGTAGAGGTCGCGGTAGACGTTGTGGCCGGTCTTCAGCCAGAGGCCTTCGAGCACCGCCAGGTAGCTGGCCAGGCCAATGGTGATGGCCGGGAAGATGATGTGGAAAGAGATGGTAAAGGCAAACTGGATTCGGGCGAGCTCCAGGGCTTCCAAACCGAACATGATGCTTCCTCTTCAGGTGATCCGGCGTTCAGGCTTGTGGCCTTGGCGCCCACTGCCCCCACAGTGATCGAGTGCGGCGTGCTGGAATTGTTCTGTTCGATCGCAGGGAATTCGGCTCATAGGCCAATCGTTGCATCTGGAACGATTGACCCAGATCAACGCATGCTGGGAAGCATAGTCCTGAATAAACGGGCAGGTTATGTGGTTGATTGCCACGCGTGACCGGTTGCCTCACCCCCTTACCGGCGCATGAAAAAAATGCCCAGGTCGGCAAGCAGCAACTCTTTGTTACAAACAGGTGATACTCTGCAACCCCTCGTTTCATGCTGAGGCTCCAGGTTTTCCGATGTCCGAGTCCGCCCCGCAGCTGTTGCGCCATCACCGCCCCTTTCTCGCCTTCTGGCTGGCTCGGGTCTTCACCGCCAGCGGTTTCCAGATGCTCACCGTGGCCATCGGCTGGCACCTCTACCAGCTCACCGGCAATGTCCTGGACCTGGGCCTGGTCGGCCTGGTGGAGTTCGCCCCGCGGGTGCTGTTCATGCTGCACACCGGCCACGTCGCAGACCGCTACGACCGGCGCCGCGTCGCCGCCCTGTGCCAAAGCCTGCAAGGCCTGATCGCGCTGGTGTTGGCGTTGGGCAGCGCCACCGACAACGTCAGCCGCGAGTTGATCTTCCTCCTGGCCTTCCTGCTCGGCGCCACCCGCTCGTTCGAGATGCCCGCCACCCAGGCGCTGCTGCCCAACGTGGTGCCGCCGGGGCTGTTCCCGCGTGCAGTGGCCGCATCTGCCTCGGCGACCCAGGCCGCGACCATCGTCGCCCCGGCCGTCGGCGGCTTGCTGTACGCCTTCGGCAGCATCTGGGTGTACGGCCCCACGGTGTTGCTGTACGCCGCCGCCTGCACCCTGATGCTCACCCTCAATGCCCGGCCACAGGCGCCGCAAACGGGCCGCGCCAGCCTGGAGTCGCTGCTGGCCGGCATCCGCTTCATTCGCAGCCGCCCGGACATCCTCGGCGCCATCTCCCTGGACCTGTTCGCCGTGCTGCTCGGCGGTGCCACCGCGCTGCTGCCGGTGTTCGCCAAGGACATCCTGCTCACCGGTGCCTGGGGGCTTGGCCTGCTGCGCTCGGCCCCAGCGGTGGGCGCGTTGCTGATGTCGCTGTGGCTGGCGCGCTTCCCGGTGGAGCGCAAGGTCGGGCGCACCATGTTCACGGCGGTCGGGATATTCGGCGTGGCGACCATCGCCTTCGGCCTCTCGACCTCGTTCTGGTTCTCGCTGGCGGTGCTGGTGGTGCTGGGCGCGGCGGACATGATCAGCATGGTCATCCGCGGCGCCTTCGTGCAGTTGGAGACGCCGGATGAAATGCGTGGCCGGGTGAGCGCGGTGAACGGGCTGTTCATCGGTGCCTCGAACCAGCTCGGCGAGTTCGAATCGGGGGTGACCGCGCACTGGTTTGGGACGGTGCCGGCGGTGGTGATGGGCGGTGTGGGGACGCTGGTGGTGACCGGGGTGTGGATCAAGCTGTTTCCTACACTAGCGGGCAGGGATCACCTGCACAGCCAATAACGCTCCGTAGTTGACACCCGCCCCACACACGCTCATACAAACGGCTCAACGCTATCCGCCAAATGCTCGACCGCACTGGCGGGCACGCCCGAACCGGATAGCCCATTGTCGCCACGCGCCAGGCTTCATGCCGATGCATGAGACCTGAAATGTTACTTATCTTCTTCTCTTTTGGTAGGATCAGAAGGACCACACAAGCACACCTGAAAGCATGTAACTTTAAAAGTTAAACTCAGGTACAAAAGCAAAAATTAAAACATCAAGATAAATAGGCGAAAACAAAGCGCCTTAAACGAAAGCGAGACCTGGAATTGCAAAGCTCACCAACATCGAAAACTTTACTCTCAAAGAAAAACCTATTGCTATTTATACTGCTGATGTTGGCATTTTCAGTTTCTCGCCTGTATGCCCTGAGTGCTGACATCCCCATCTGGAGCATCAGTCACTACAGCCCTATCGATGAGTTTTATTACACCCCCGCAGCGTTTGACGTGGTCGAGGGCATTCACTCCCCCAGCGGTACCCTGCTCAGCCCACCGTACTCGGCCTACAATATGGTCGAGCAGTTCATCACTGCAGGATCGCTGCTACTGTTTGGCGACAACTATTTCGGCCTGAGGTTGCCCTCCGTGCTTGCCGGAATGATCGTTCTAGCCTGCTTCTACACCCTCATACTTAAACGTTTTGGCCTATTGAGTGCCGTGTTGTTCTGCACCGTGCTGATCTCGGAGCTCAGCTTCACACTAGCTACCCGGATTGCCGAGCCCACGATCTTCCGAATGGCAGCAGCGGCGGTGATACTGCTGGTATTCGCCCACAAGAACTATACCGCTCGAAGCCATATTTTCATGCTTGGCATCGCTATTTCCATAGCTTGGCTGTTCATTTATCCAACCAACGCATTCCTCGGTCTGTTCGCGCTGATTGTTCTACTGGCAGGCAACCTCGACAAACCGATTTCCAGCACCGCCACCTATGCCATCGGCGCACTGGTCGGAGCCTGTATCTACTTGCTTTGCTTTTACGCGCTGGGCCACTCGATAAGTGATTTCCTTACGACAAAAAGCATCCTCTCCGGACGTATTGCAGACGAGCGTTCAAACGTCTTTGTGCAAATGGTCTTGAAGATACTGGCCATCAGAAATGCCAGTTTCTTCAGTTCACACGTTTACTTCCTGATTGCCTCGATAATTTCTCTGGCAGTGCTGACTTTGCTGGCATTTTTTAACAACAGACGTGTAACGCACATCGACAAGGTCGTTCTGGTGTTCGTGCTGTGCTTCCTCCTGCAATGCGCATTTATCAATGACTACCCTGAACGCAAGCTGGTATTCATTCTGCCTGTCTGCCTCTACCTTTGCCTGTTCCTGGCGCACCTGCTTCTGGACCGGCTGCCCCGGATATACAGCACGCCCCTGCTGGTCGGGACCGCACTCACGACGGCGACCCTGTTCGCCATTCCTACCTTCAAGAACGTGTATGCAGCGCCCCAGTACAGCTACCAGAACGCCATGAAGGACCTTACCTTCCTCAATGGGCAGCGCGTCATTGGCGGCTGGAGTTACGGTTTCCGCCTGTATAACGACTACAAACCGTACCTCAACCAGTACGCCCTCGTTTACACGCAATCAGAGTATTACTACCGCCAGCTCACCGACGCCGGCCGCAGAAACGAAGCCCTGTACACGTTCGAGTATGGGGATGAGAAAGCCGAACATGCCATGAACGCTGCCGGTTTCTATAAAGAGCGCGTGATATTCAGGACCAATGACCCGGTTTATCCCGACATGTACCTGTATAAATTCAATGCTCTCTCGACCCCTGAGCCCGAGCCGCACGCAGAACAGGACGCACGATGACCCTCCCACAAGCGTCAAACATGGGAGCTAGCAAGAAGCGCCTCTGGCGAATTTTGGCCTCCCCAGGTGAGAAGTTATTGCCGCCGTCGGCATAACGCCGAAATCCTTCAAATTCACTTTCCCCTCTAGTGCACAGCGTGCATTTGCGAAGTACGAAATCGGAGGTCTCCTGCCGGGCCTGGGTACAGGCCCGCAGGAGCGAGCCGCAGTGCATCTGCACCTGTCAATCAGCCTACAGATGCAAAACCTACATGATGCCCGGCGTACCTCAAGGGCGTTCATCCGAGGTTGGTACCTCAACGTTACTCCCTGCTCATCATACTGGTATGATGCGCGGCTTTTTTCGGCCCGATCTGTGCTTTGCTGATGGGACCGACAACTCATAGCGCCAACGAGCGCCCCAGGGAGCAGGCATGCTGGAAAGGCTGTTTCAACTAAAAGCACACAACACCAACGTGCGCACCGAGATTCTCGCGGGCGTCACCACCTTCCTGGCCATGGCCTACATCCTGTTCGTCAACCCGAGCATCCTCGGCGAGACCGGCATGGACAAGGGCGCGATCTTCGTCGCCACCTGCCTGGCCGCCGCCATCGGCTCGGCAACCATGGGCCTGATCGCCAACTACCCGATCGCCCTGGCGCCGGGCATGGGCCTGAACGCCTTCTTCACCTACACCGTGGTGCTGCACATGGGCCATACCTGGCAGGTGGCGCTGGGTGCGGTGTTCCTGTCGGCTGTACTGTTCTTCCTGCTGTCGATCTTCCGTATCCGCGAATGGATCGTGA
This sequence comes from Pseudomonas sp. NPDC089554, assembly GCF_050280645.1. NCBI lineage: Bacteria > Pseudomonadati > Pseudomonadota > Gammaproteobacteria > Pseudomonadales > Pseudomonadaceae > Pseudomonas > Pseudomonas sp. NPDC089554. The sequence goes on along the minus strand of NZ_JBNNVR010000069.1, from coordinate 6,650 downwards.
ACAGTATCCCGCTGCCGCTGCGCTCGGCCATCGCCGCAGGCATCGGCCTGTTCCTGGCGCTGATCGCCCTGAACAATGCCGGTATCGTGGTAGACAACCCGGCCACGCTTGTGGGCCTGGGCGACCTCAAGCAACCGGCGCCGATACTCGCCGCCCTGGGCTTTTTCCTGATCGTTGGCCTTGAAGCGCTGAAGGTTCGCGGCGCGGTGCTGATCGGCATCCTGCTGGTGACCCTGGCCTCGATCCTGCTGGGCGTTACCCCCTTCGGCGGCATCGTCTCCATGCCGCCGTCACTGGCCCCGACCTTCCTGCAACTGGACATCGCCGGTGCCCTGGACGTGGGCCTGGTGAGCGTGATCTTCGCCTTCCTGTTCGTCGACCTGTTCGACAACTCCGGTACCCTGATCGCCGTGGCCAAGCGTGCCGGGCTGATGCGCAAGGACGGCCACATGCCGAAGATGGGCCGCGCGCTGATCGCCGACAGTACCGCCGCCATGGCCGGCTCGCTGCTGGGCACCTCGACCACCACCAGCTACATCGAGTCGGCTGCCGGCGTGAGCGCCGGCGGGCGCACCGGCCTGACCGCCATCGTGGTGGCCGCATTGTTCCTGCTGGCACTGTTCTTCGCGCCGCTGGCCGGTAGCGTGCCGGCCTTCGCCACCGCGCCTGCACTGCTGTTCGTCGCCGTGCTGATGGCCTCGGGCCTGGCGGAAATAAACTGGGACGACGTCACCGAGGCCGCGCCGGTGATGGTGACGGCCCTGGCCATGCCGCTGACCTATTCGATCGCCAACGGCATCGCCTTCGGCTTCATCGCCTGGACCGTCGTGAAGCTGATCTCGGGCCGGCGCCACGAGCTGAACTCGGCGCTGGTCATCCTCTCCATCCTGTTCGTCATCAAGTTGGGCTGGCTAAACGCATGAGTGCTGTCTTCGACCCCTCCACCTACACCGCCCAGCTCGACGCCAAGGCCGCGCAGCTGCGCGAACTGCTGGCGCCTTTCGGGGCGCCGGAACCTGCCGTGTTCGACTCGCCGCGCGAGCACTACCGCCTGCGGGCGGAGTTCCGCCTGTGGCGCGAGGACGGCCAGCGCCACTACGCGATGTTCGCCCCGGGCGAGAAGCACAAGGCGATCCTGATCGACGACTTCCCCATCGCCAGCCAGCGCATCAACGCCCTGATGCCGCGCATGAAAGCCGCTTGGCAAGCCAGCGAGGCGTTGGGCAACCGCCTGTTCCAGGTGGAGTTCCTCACCACCCTGGCGGGCGATGCGATGGTCACCCTGTGCTACCACCGCCCCCTCGACGAAGCCTGGGAAGCCACTGCGCAGCAGTTGGCCGCCGACCTCGACGTCAGCGTGATCGGCCGCTCCAAGGGCAAGCGTTTGGTGGTCGGTCGCGACTATGCGGTGGAACAGCTCGACATCGCCGGGCGCACCTTCAGCTACCGTCAACCGGAAGGCGCGTTCACCCAGCCCAATGGCACGGTGAACCAGAAGATGCTGGGCTGGGCGGTCGAGGCCATGGGCGAGCGCAGCGACGACCTGCTGGAGCTGTACTGCGGCAACGGCAACTTCACCCTGCCGCTGGCCACCCGTGCACGCCAGGTGCTGGCCACGGAAATCAGCAAGACCTCGGTGAACGCCGCGCTGCACAACCTGGATGAAAATGGCATCGACAACGTGCGCCTGGTGCGCCTGTCCGCCGAAGAGCTAACCCAGGCGCTGAACGAGGTGCGCCCGTTCCGTCGCCTGGAAGGCATCGACCTGAAAAGCTACGACTTCGGCACTGTGTTCGTCGACCCTCCACGCGCCGGCATGGACCCGGACACCTGCGAACTCACCCGACGCTTCGAGCGCATCCTGTACATCTCGTGCAACCCGCAAACCCTGGCGCAGAACATCGCCCAGCTGCACGACACCCACCGCATCGAGCGCTGCGCGCTGTTCGACCAGTTCCCCTACACCCACCACATGGAAAGCGGTGTACTACTGGTACGCCGCTGACCCACCCCTGGCGGGGCCGCAATGGCCCCGCTATCAACGACATCCCACATTCTCCGTCGAACAATCCTACCTGTAACCCATGGAGCGGTTGCCTAGCCTTTGCCCCTCACTAGCCTGGCGAAGGAGCCAAACCATGAAACTACTGCCTGCAATCGCAGCCGCCCTCACCCTCAGCGCTGTTACCGGCATGGCTCAGGCGGCCGCTGACGCCTTGATCTCCATTCCCGACGCCAGCCAGTCGAAATGGCAAAAAGTCGACGGTACCAACGGTGCGGTCAGCTATGCCAACGTCGAAGGCGACCTGTTCGGCAAAGGCCCCTAGGCATCGGCCGAGGACTGCTCGCACCGCACACTGAACGTACTTCTGTGCCCAGCGCCACCTGCCGCCCGGGATTTCTGCCAGTAGGTGGTGAAGGTGAATTCGCTGGGCAACTCGCTGCCATCGAACAGCTGACGGTACTCGGTGTTGGGCGACAGTAGCTCGACACCGAAGTCTCGTGCATTGACGGCAACACGGAAGGCACCATTAGTGACGAAGTAATCTACATCACTGACTTTCAAGTTAAACGCTAATTGCCACTGCCCACCGGGTAGCGGATAAAGCCTGACGTAATTGATAAAGCTGGATGCCCCACTGATGCTGACCTCTACCAAGTTGTCGTCGACACGTGTCGTCAAGCGTTGACCTTTATATTCCGCTCGATCGAGCGCCCCCATGAAGTCTTGAAGTTCCGCATCCGACAACCCAAACCAATTACGCAGGGACGCCGGCTGAAGCAGCCACTCGGGCGTCGTGCCTGGAAAATAATTGATAAACTTATCTTTTGCATTTTCCTTATTGATTTCATCGGTCAGCAACGTGCGCAATGCCGGCGGGATCGAGTAATGAACGCAGGCCAGGAAAACGTCATCAAGGTGCGTGGCGAACGCCGACGCCGCGAGCAGGTGTTCGAACTGTGGGTCCTTGAGCGCGAATACCTGACGCACACGGTCGTGGTGGTGGTGATAGGGGACTCCTGGGCTCCCCACCTGGGTCGAGAGCGCGTCGAGGAGTTGCTCGTCACTGGGCGCCGGACTGCCGTCTTCCGACATCACCACACGAGCGCGACCGAGCAGTATTTCATTGGACAGGCTCAGGGCAGTTACCGGGGTGTCCAGGTTTTTCTGGTCGAGGATCAGTTGCTTCAGGTCCGGTCGGCGCTGGTCGATATGCCAGGGGCTTTGCTCGGGATACAGCATGCGTGCCTGGCGGTAAAGCTCGCTGAGATAGGCCGCAGGCGAGAACTGCGAGGCCACGTCACCTGGCGCGGTGTACTGCGTATCGCGAGCCTCGATCGGTGAGTCGGCGCCAGAAGGCATAGCCAACACCTGACCCTCTGTCATGGGCGCCGGCTCAGCCACTGCCTCCAAAACACCGGGAAGCAGCGGCGAAGCACGTATGCTGCTGTGCTTGCTGGCAAGCAATGCCTGGTCGCAGGCCTGACGCACCACCCCATGCAGGCGCGCGGCCTCAATGCAATCAACGGCGTCACCCAGTTTTTCCTGCATTTCCTCCATGGAGAATTCGCCGGTCTGCGCCAATGTAGCGCAGCCCATTTTTTCGACGATGTCGAGCACTTCATCAGTAGGGTTTCGAGCCATTTTTCACACCTTATTATGCGGAGGGTATAAGTAACTTTTTGTTAATAACTCGACAGAGTCGATTGATTAACAACCCCAACCATAAGGCGAAAAATCCAATTATTAAGCTCACACCTCTACCAGACGGGAAACATTTCCTCCTCACCTTTTCAACGCGCTAAAACGAACCCACGCCCACTACTTTATTCTCCATAAAATATGTTTTTCAAATTACCACTGATATACGCATGCCTTTAACAGGCTGGCAAACTTGGGCGAAACAGGCAGACGGGCGCCCCCACAGGTCGAGATCGGTGCAGGCGAAAATAAGCAGTACAGCGCATCCTCTGCTGGTTATGTGTAAGCAGTTGTGACGAGATTAAGCTACGCTGTTATCTCCTCGCCCCCACAACCGGAGCTCCTACATGGACTGGCGAAAAGGCCGACGCAGCGACAATGTGGTCGACGCCCGTGGTGGGGGTGGAGGCGGCGGCATGCGTTTCGGTGGCGGCAAAGGCCTAGGCCTCGGCGCCATCCTGCTGATCGTCGGTATCGGCTGGCTCACCGGCCAGGACCCGCTGCAGATCCTCGGCCAGCTCACGGGGCAGATGCAGCAACAACAGCAGGCGCCCAGCGGCCAGGCGCCAGCGGTCAACGACGAACAGGCGGCGTTCGTCGCCTCGATCCTCGGTGACACCGAGGACACCTGGAACGCTCTCTTCGCCCAGGCCGGTCGCCAGTATCGCGAGCCCAAGCTGGTGCTGTTCAGCGGCCAGGTCAGTTCCGCCTGCGGCTTCGCCTCCTCGGCCGTGGGCCCCTTCTATTGCCCCGGCGACCAACGGGTGTACCTGGACATGTCGTTCTTCCGCGAGATGGAAACCCGCTTCGCTGCCGCTGGCGACTTTGCCCAGGCCTATGTAATTGCCCATGAGATCGGCCACCACGTGCAAACCCTGCTCGGTGTTTCGGCCAAAGTCGACGCTGCCCGGCGCAGTGGCCAACGCCTGGAAGGCGACAACGGCCTGCTGGTACGCCAGGAACTGCAAGCCGACTGCCTGGCCGGCGTCTGGGCCTACCAGGCGCAGAAGCGCCTGAACTGGCTGGAGCCGGGCGACGTCGAGGAAGCCCTGAACGCCGCCAATGCCATCGGCGACGACCGCCTGCAACAAAAAGCCCAGGGCCGCGTGGTACCGGACTCCTTCACCCACGGCACCTCGGCTCAGCGGGTGCGCTGGTTCAAGACCGGCTTTGCCAACGGCGACGTGAATCGTTGCGACACCTTTGCCGCGAGCAGCCTCTAGTTCGAAATGAGACCCACCAGTCATTAACCTCGCAACTCGTCAGAAAACCACCTCAAAACGTTTCAGCTTCGGCAATGGCTGCCGATAACACGGTGCATTTGTCTGCGGGACCCACAAGAACAACGCCCAGCGATGTGAGATCAAGCGAGCGAAGTCATTTTTCTGGAGAGCGTGCATGAACAGCTGGTTCGCCAACATCAGCGTCAACCTCAAACTCGGGCTGGGTTTCGGCCTGGTACTGCTACTGACCGGCCTGCTGGCCCTGACCGGCTGGAACAGCCTGGGCAGCCTTATCAACCGCAGCAACTGGATGAGCGACATCACCCAGCTCAACCTCGAACTGACCAACCTGCGGGTGGCGCGCCTGCAATACATGCTGGCCAACGGTGACGACACCGCAGCGGCCAATACCCTGTCCAAGCTCGAGGCCTTCAGCACCCAGCAAAAACACCTGCTGGCCACCTTCAAGAGCCCGGAAAACGTCAAGCTGCTGAACGAACTGAGCGCGATCATCGACCAGTACCGGGTGTCGCTGGACAAGATGCGCCAGGGCTACAGGACCAGCCTGGCCACGCGCGAGGCAATGAACACCACCGCACAGAAAGCCAGCGAGGCGATCGATGCCATTTCGGCCGACGTACTTGCTCGTGGCGATGCCGACAGCCGCCTGGCGCAGTACTTGGTCATCAGCAAGGTCAAGCAGCAACTGACCCAAGTGCGCGTAGACGTACGCGGCTACATTGCAGAGCAGAACGCCACCGCCGAACAGGCCGCCATGCGCCAGTTCGACGCGGCCCTGGCCGAGGTCGAGACACTCAAGCGCCAGTTGCCCGATGACGCCGCACGCCTGCAGCAGCTCGACACCGCGCTGCTGAGCTACCGCAGTGCCCTGGGCCAGTTCCGCGACGCTACCGGCGCCGTCGCCGTGGCCCGTCAGGAAATGACCGTACAAGGCAACACCATCGTCAAGATCAGCGACGACCTCTACAAGATCCAGCTCGAGCGCCGCGATGCGGAAAGCGCCGAGGCCCGCAGCCTGCAACTCTTCGCCACCGCCCTGGCGTTGCTGTTCGGCGTACTGGCAGCCTTCCTCATCACCCGCCAGATCACCCGCCCACTGCGCGAAACCCTCGACGTGGTGGAAAAGATCGCCAGCGGCGACCTCACCCAGAACCTGCGCGTCACCCGCCGCGACGAACTGGGCGTGCTGCAACAAGGCATCGCACGTATGGGCACCACCCTGCGCGACCTGATCAGCGGCATTCGCGACGGCGTCACGCAGATCGCCAGCGCGGCCGAGGAGCTCTCGGCAGTCACCCAGCAGACCAGCTCCGGTGCCAACAGCCAGAAGGCCGAAACCGACCAGGTCGCGACCGCCATGCATGAAATGGCCGCCACCGTGCAGGAAGTGGCGCGCAATGCCGAGCACGCTTCCCACGCGGCCAACACCGCCGACGGCCAAGCCCGCGAAGGCGACCGTGTAGTGGGCGAAGCGATCGGCCAGATCGAACGCCTGGCTGCCGAAGTGCAGCGCTCCACCGAAGCGATGAACCTGTTGCAACAGGAAAGCCAGAAGATCGGCAGCGTCATGGACGTGATCAAGTCGGTGGCCGAGCAGACCAACCTGCTGGCCCTGAACGCCGCCATCGAGGCCGCTCGGGCCGGTGAAGCCGGGCCGGCGAAATCGCCACCGCGCTGCTGGGCGGGCACATCCAGGTGGGCTC
>NZ_JBNNVR010000068.1:0-30490 GCF_050280645.1 Pseudomonas sp. NPDC089554 | reverse complement strand
ATGTTGAGTACGCCCGGCGGCAGCAGGTCGCCGATCAGCTCGACCAGCACGCTGATGCCCAGCGGAGTCTGCTCGGCGGGCTTGAGCACCACGCAGTTGCCTGCGGCCAGGGCCGGGGCGAGTTTCCAGGCGGCCATCAGGATCGGGAAGTTCCACGGGATGATCTGCCCGACCACACCCAGCGGCTCGTGGATGTGGTAGGCCACGGTGCTTTCGTTGATTTCCGCGGCGCCGCCTTCCTGGGCGCGGATGCAGCCGGCGAAGTAGCGGAAGTGATCGACCGCCAGCGGGATGTCGGCATTGAGGGTTTCGCGAATCGGCTTGCCGTTGTCCCAGGTTTCGGCGATGGCCAGCACTTCGAGGTTCTGCTCGATACGGTCGGCGATCTTCAGCAGCACGTTGGAGCGGTCCTGTACCGAGGTGCGGCCCCAGGCGTCGGCGGCGGCGTGGGCAGCATCCAAGGCCTTGTCGATGTCTTCGGCAGTGGAGCGGGGGAACTCGGCAATCAGCTTGCCGTTCACCGGAGAGGTGTTTTCGAAGTATTGCCCTTTGACCGGAGCCACGAACTCGCCGCCGATGTAGTTGCCATAGCGGCTCTTGAAGGAAACCTTGGCGCCCTCGGTGCCGGGATGTGCGTAACGCATGGTATCTCTCCTTGGCTTTTGTGTTTGTTGGGGAGTTGGAAAGCGTAGAGCAAAGGCTGGGCCAGCGTTTTTGCTATCAGTAAAATCAAGGGCTTGGCGTGTTCTTGCGGCATTCGCGAGGGGTGTGCGTGTCAGTTCTGGTACGCAGGGCGTGACACTTTGTACCGTTTATGTCACGCAGGCCTAGGTGGCGTTGCAAAGCGCTCCTGGGTGGAGGATGCTGGTTGCACGCTCTCTCTGCGCAGGCCAATAACAAATGCAGAACAGCCACCTCAGCCGTCATGCCCACCAGGTTCTGACTGTCGCCCGCAGCCAGGCCGATGGGTCAGGCCACGACCCCTCCATCGCCCGTTCCTGGTTGCGTTGCCTTGAGGACTATCACCTGGACCCTTCGCGTACCCAGGCGCCTGTCGTGCTGGAGCACGGCCGCCTGCTGGAAAGCCGCGAACGGCTGCACCAGGTGTTGCAGGTCGCCGATGACGAAATGAACAGCCTGCACCGACAGCTCCATGGGGCTGGCCACGCTGTGCTGCTGACCGACGCGCGTGGGGTGATCCTCAATTGCGTCACCGCGCCCAGCGAGCGGCGTATCTTCGAGCGCGCCGGGCTGTGGCTGGGCGCCGACTGGAGCGAAGCCCGCGAAGGCACCAACGGCATCGGCACCTGCCTGGTCGAGCGCCAGGCCCTGACCATTCACCAGGGCGAGCACTTTCGCGGTCGGCATACCGGGCTGACCTGCTCGGCCAGCCCGGTGTTCGATCCCCACGGCGACCTGCTGGCGGTGCTCGACGTGTCGTCGGCGCGCCCGGACGTCTCGCGCCAGAGCCAGTTCCACACCATGGCCCTGGTGAACCTGTCAGCCAAGCTGATCGAGAGCTGCTACTTCATTCGGCATTTCCAGCACCAATGGTTGCTGCGCTTTCATGTGCAGGCCGAGTCGGTGGGGCAGTTCAGCGAAGGGCTGCTGGCCTTCGACGGCGATGGCTGCATCCGCGCGCTCAACCAGGGCGCGATGAACCTGCTGGGCTGTGCCCGCGATGTTGTGCTGGGTAAGCCGGTGGAACAGTTCTTCGCGTGCAGTCGTGACGAATTGTTCAGCCGAGCCACGCCCCAGGGCAGCGCGGTCTGGCCGCTGCACACCCAAGAGGGCCGCCCGCTGTTCGCCAGCCTGCGTGGGCAGGCGCGTACGACACTGTGGTCGCAGGCTCGACGCTTGCCGCCAGTGGGCATCTGCCTGCTCGACCCGGCGTTGCAGAACGATTTCAACCGTGCGGTGCGGGTGTATGAGCGTGACGTGCCGTTGCTGCTGCGTGGCGAGACCGGCTGTGGCAAGGAAGCCTTCGCCCAGGCCGTGCACCAGGCCAGTGGTCGGCGCGGCAAGCCGTTCGTGGCGATCAACTGTGCGTCGATTCCGGAGAGCCTTATAGAAAGCGAGCTCTTCGGCTATCGCGGCGGCAGCTTCACGGGTGCACGCAAGGAGGGGATGCGCGGCAAGCTGTTGCAGGCCGACGGCGGCACCTTGCTGCTGGACGAAATCGGCGACATGCCGCTGGCCTTGCAGACCCGCTTGCTGCGGGTGTTGGAGGAACGCCAGGTGGTGCCCATCGGTGGCGAGCCGCAGGCGGTGGATTTACGCATCATCAGCGCCACTCATCGCGATCTGGCTCAGCGGGTGGCGCAGGGTTCGTTCCGCGAGGACCTGTACTACCGGCTCAATGGCCTGGAGGTAGCGCTGCCGTCGCTGCGCGAGCGCAGCGACAAGGCACAGTTGCTGGATTGGCTGCTGCTTCAGGAGGCCGAAGGTCAGGCCATCCGTTTCGACCCCGCCGCTCGCCAGACGCTGCTGGATTTCACCTGGCCGGGAAATGTGCGGCAGATGCGCAATGTGCTGCGCACCCTGGTGGCGCTGTGCGACGGCCAGGTCATCGAGTTGACAGACCTGCCCGCAAGCTTTGTGGGAGCAGCCTTGCGTCGCGAAAGGGCTGCGCAGCAGCCCCAAAATCCTGAAGGTGACGCTGACACCGCTGGGGCCGCTGCGCAGCCCTTTCGCGACGCAAGGCCGCTCCTACAGGCTGAGCGCCAGGCGTTGTTGAGTTTGCTGGAGGCGAAACGCTGGCACCTCACCCATGTCGCCGAGCACCTGGGCATCAGTCGCAATACCTTGTACCGAAAATTGCGCAAGCACGGCATCGCCAGGGCTGTTTGAGCAAAACATCGGGGTGCGATTTCCCTCGCCCTAGGCTACCCTGCCTCGACGTTTTGCGAGGTCGATCATGCACATTCATATTCTCGGTATTTGCGGCACTTTCATGGGCTCGCTGGCGGTGCTCGCCAAGGAGCTCGGGCATCGCGTCACCGGTTCCGACGCCAACGTCTACCCCCCCATGAGCACCCAGCTCGAAGCCCAGGGCATCGAGCTGACCCAGGGCTATGACCCGGCCCAACTGGAGCCTGCGCCTGACCTGGTGGTAATCGGCAACGCCATGTCGCGGGGCAACCCGGCGGTGGAGTACGTGCTGAACAAGGGGCTGCCCTACGTTTCCGGCCCGCAGTGGCTGGCCGACCACGTGCTGCAAGGGCGCTGGGTGCTGGCAGTGGCGGGTACCCACGGCAAGACCACTACCAGCAGCATGCTCGCCTGGGTACTGGAGCACGCTGGCATGAGCCCGGGCTTCTTGATCGGCGGCGTGCCGCAGAACTTCTCGGTGTCGGCGCGCCTGGGCGGCACGCCGTTCTTCGTGGTGGAGGCCGATGAATACGATAGCGCCTTCTTCGACAAGCGCTCGAAGTTCGTGCACTACCACCCACGTACCGCGATCCTCAACAACCTTGAGTTCGATCATGCGGACATCTTCCCAGACCTGGCAGCCATCGAGCGGCAGTTCCACCATCTGGTGCGTACTATCCCGAGCGAAGGCCTGGTGATCCACCCGACCACCGAGCAGGCCCTGGAGCGGGTCATCGGCATGGGCTGCTGGACCCCGGTGCAGACCACCGGCGAAGGCGGACAGTGGCAGGCGCGCCTGCTCAGCGCCGACGGCTCGCGTTTCGAGGTGGTGTTCGAGGGAGAAGTGCAAGGCGTGGTGGACTGGTCGCTGACGGGTCAGCATAACGTCGCCAATGCCTTGGCCACCTTGGCCGCCGCCCGTCACGTGGGTGTGGTGCCGGCCATGGCCATCGAAGGCCTGAGCGCCTTCAAGAGCGTCAAGCGGCGTATGGAAACGGTCGCTGAAGTTCAGGGCGTGACCATCTACGACGACTTCGCTCACCATCCTACCGCTATCGCCACCACCCTCGACGGCCTGCGCAAGCGCGTGGGCGAGGCGCCGGTGATCGCGATCATCGAGCCGCGCTCCAATTCCATGAAGCTGGGCGCCCACCGCGATGGCCTGCCGGAAAGCGTCAACGATGCCGATCAGGTGATCTGGTATGCCCCGGCCAACCTGGGCTGGGACCTGGCCGCCACGGCGGCACAGTGCAAGGTGCCCTCGGTGGTAGCCGACAGCCTCGAGGCGATCATTGCGCGGGTCAAGGGCCAGGCGCGCCCCGGCACGCATGTGGTGATCATGAGCAACGGCGGCTTCGGCGGCCTGCACGGCAAGCTGGCCGAGGCCCTGAAGTGAGCGGGCCGGAGCGCATTACCCTGGCCATGACCGGCGCCTCGGGCGCGCAATATGGCCTGCGCCTGCTCGACTGCCTGGTGCGCGAGGACCGCGAGGTGCATTTCTTGATCTCCAAGGCCGCGCAACTGGTAATGGCCACCGAAACCGACGTGGTGCTGCCCGCCAAGCCCCAGGCCATGCAGGCCTTCCTTACCGAGTACACCGGGGCTGCCGACGGGCAGATCCGCGTGTATGGCAAGGAAGACTGGATGTCGCCGGTAGCCTCAGGCTCCGGTGCGCCAGCGGCGATGGTAGTGGTGCCGTGCTCCACGGGCACGCTCTCGGCGATCGCCACCGGGGCCTGCAACAACCTGATCGAACGGGCGGCCGACGTTACCCTCAAGGAGCGTCGCCAGTTGATTCTGGTGCCTCGCGAGGCACCGTTCTCGACCATCCACCTGGAGAACATGCTCAAGCTCTCGCAGATGGGCGCGGTGATCCTGCCGGCGGCGCCGGGGTTCTACCACCAGCCGCAGACCATCGATGACCTGGTGGATTTCGTCGTGGCGCGCATTCTCAACCTGCTGAACATTCCCCAGGACATGCTGCCGCGCTGGGGTGAGCATCACGTTGGGGGTGAGGATTGAGGCGGTCGTTATCCGCCTTGCTGGCGCTGGGGCTGCTCAGTGGCTGTGCGACGGTGCGTACGCTGGATGCCGCCAAGCCGGGAGCGCCGGTGGTGTATGCCGGTACGCGGCTGAACCTGTATGTGATGAATGGCGGGTGTTGCCCGCAAGATCGCTTCGGTGCCGAGGCGCCGGCCTATCCTGGGCTGGACCTGCCGGGCAGTGCATTGCTCGATACGCTGTTGCTGCCGCTGTCGGCGATGACGGCGTTGGGGGTGGGGTTCAACGCTACAGGTGGTCTCTAGGCCTCTTCGCGGGTTTACCCGCGAAGAGGCCCTGCCAGTCGCTAAATCACTTCCTGCCGAGCTTACGCAGCTCATCCGACTCGACCACCCGCACCCCGTCCTCTTCCTCCAGCGCCAAACGCCACAGCGCCCGTGCCAGGGTGCACACCTCGATCCCCCGGTACTTACCCGGCATCAGCCGTGAGAAGGGCGCGGCGATGCGCTCGCCCAGGCGCGGCTCCATGCGCTCGCCCAGCAGCAGCGAAGGACGCACGATGGTCAGTTGCGGCCAGTCCTGGGCCTTCAGGGCCTCTTCCATCTCACCCTTGACCCGGTTGTAGAAAATCGACGACTTGGGGTCGGCACCGATCGCGCTGATCACCAGCAAGTGCCGCGCGCCGAGTTCCCGCGCGCGCTTGCTGAACGCAACCACCATGTCCAGGTCGACCGAGCGAAAGGCGTGCTCGGAGCCGGCTTTCTTGATCGTCGTGCCCAGGCAGCAGAACGCGATATCGACGCGGCCGGCCAGTTGCGGGAGAAACACCGCCGGTTCGCCTACCGGGTTTTCCAGGTGCGGATGTTCGGCCAGAGGGCGGCGGGTGGGCGCCAGGACCCGGCTGATGGTGGGTTCGCTGAGCAGGCGGTCGAGCAGGTGTTCACCCGTCAGGCCTGTAGCGCCGGCAAGCAGGACATGCTGAGGCGTCAGATACATGGTGTTTCTCCCTCGTTACAGCTCAGCTTAGCGGGTCCCAGGCTGTTTCGCCTGTCCGCCCTGGGCTGGCTGGGCCTCATTGCGCAAGGCTTCCTCGGCCTGTTGCTGGCGCAGTCGCTGCCAGTGCTTCAACACCCTTGGCGGCGCCCACATCTGCGGTTCGGAGGCCTCGAAACCTTCCCTTCGTTCCCGTTCGGCAACGCTGGCGCGCGCCAGTTCAAACGCTTGTGCCAGGTCATCGGTCTGGTTCAGCGCCTGGGCGAAAAGCGCGTCGCCGAAGTAGGTGAAGTCGGCCTCTTCCGTGCAGCCAAAGGACACACGGTCCGGGCGAGCGGCGGTCATGACCAGGGTGCGCTCGTCCTTCAGCGGGGCAATGTAGCCACCGGAATAACACGCGGAGATGACAACTACCTTGTCGCGGTGCTTCAGCGGCTCGAGCGCGCTGGCCAGTTCGTTGGCTGGCAGGTCGGCCAGTTGCAGGCGCGGCTGGTCGAGCACCAGCTGGTGGTCATGGCTGCCATGGCTGGTGAGGTAGATGAACACGATGTCTTCCGGGTCGCTGCGCTCGGCCAGGGTCTGGGCGGCGCGCGTGAGGTTCTCGCGGGTGGCCATGGGGCGGTCGGTCAGGTGGTCGCGGTGGTTCACCAAGGTCACCTGGCCATGGGCACCGAAGCGCACCTTGAGCATGTTGCTGACGTAGTCGGCCTCGCGCAGGAACACGCTCTGCTGGCCGTCGCCGGCCACGACCAGGCTGTACAGCTGGATAGGGGGGGCTGAGTGTGGGACCTTGGCCAGCGCGGCGTCCAGCAACTTGCCCTGGTTGAGCAGGGCAAGGTCCAGAGGGTCGGGGAGCAGCCTGCCTTTGTCGTCGCGCACGCGCACGCCGTTGATCCAGTAGCCACCTTCGACCCGGCCATTGGCCTGGGTCAGGCGCCCGGGCCCCTGGTAGGCGTCGTTGGCAAAGGCGCCGATGTACTGGCTGCCGTCGGCCAGGTGCAGGAGACCCTGGCCTTCGAAGCGCCAATCCTTGAAGCCGCCTTTGTAGCGGCTGCCGTCGCTGCCGAGCAACTCTCCCTGGCCGCTGAGCGAACCGTCCTTGAACTCGCCGATCCACACGTCGCCATCGATGTTTTCATAGCGGCCACGGCCTTCCAGGCGGTTGTCCTTGAACTCACCGATGTACTGCTCGCCGTCGACACTGTCGTAGGTGCCAGCCCCCTGCAATTGGCCGTCGCTGAAGTGGCCGCTGAAGCGGTTGCCGCTGGCATCGCTGCGTACCCCGGCGCCGTTGGGTTTGCCCTTGACGAACTGGCCCTGGTAGCGGCTGCCGTCAGCCAGCTGCAATTCGCCGGCGCCTTCGTACTGGTCTTCCTTGAACTGGCCGCGGTAGGTCTGGTCGTGCTGCTTGAGAGTGCCTTCGCCGTCGCGTCGGCCATGCTTGAAGGTGCCGGCGTAGTGGCTGCCGGGGGTGGTCAGCTCACCCAGGCCCTCGAACAGGCCCTGGGCGAACAGGCCCCGGTAGACTTCACCATTGCTGCCATGCCATTCGCCCTGGCCATGCCACTGGCCGTTCTGGAAGGTGCCGGCGTACCAGCTGCCGTTGGGGTAGTCGATGCGTCCCTCGCCTTGCAGCAGGCCGTCGACCACCTGGCCACGGTAGCGACCGCCGTCCGGCAGGCGGGCATCCGGTGGCGACAGCGGTTCGCCATCGCCGCAGGCGGCGAGCAGCAGGGTCAGGGCGAGGGGCAGCAGGTGGCGCATAGTGGAATCCGGGCACAGAGACTTGCCGAGTATGCCGCAGATCAGGCAGGTGAGACAGCTGTAGCAGGGGCGCACAGGGCACCCCTGTCAGGCTTCAGACGAAGCAGAGCGAAAGCGGCTCGGCGATGTAGGCGGGCTTCTCTTCGCCTTCGATCTCCAGGGTAGCGGTGACCTTGAGCAGCCACTGGCCGGGTTTCTTCTCGGTGGCATCGGTCAGCTCGACCTTCAGCCGCACGCGGCTGTCGACCTTGACCGGCTGGATGAAGCGCACGCTGTCCAGGCCATAGTTGACCGCCATCTTCAGGCCTTCAGGCAGGACCAGGATGTCCTCCATCAATTTGGGAATCAGCGACAGGCTGAGGAAACCATGAGCGATGGTGGTACCAAACGGGGTTTTCGCCGCTTTTACCGGGTCCACGTGGATGAACTGGAAATCGCCGGTGGCTTCGGCGAACAGGTTGATGCGCTCTTGATCGATCTTCAGCCATTCGGAACGTCCCAGTTCCTTTCCAACGTACTGCGAAAGCTCTGCAACAGGTACATAGGGCATCGCGACTCTCCAGGTTGTCATTTGGTACGAATGTGCAAGATCAGCACGCCCTGCCGTTGCGGTCAAGTTGTTCGCTTTTCGGCGAATATCGGCCTATAGGCGCGGGGCGAGTGCTTATAATGGCGCCGATGCCGTGAGGAGGTGCTTATGCTGTTGCGTGGTTTGACCTGGCTGGTGCTATTCCAACTGCTGGGAACGGCGATCAATCATCTGTTGCTGCCCATCCTGCCGGGGCCGATCATCGGCCTGCTGCTGTTGCTCGCCTTCCTGATGGTGCGCGGCGAAGTCGGCAAACCGCTGAACGAGGCCGCCAGCAGCCTGCTGCGCTACCTGCCGTTGTTGCTGGTGCCGCCGGCCGTCGGGGTGATGGTGTATGCCAGCGATATCGCGACGGACTTCTGGGCCATCGTCGGTGCACTGGTGGTTTCCTGCCTGGTCACACTGGTGTTTGTCGGGGTGTTGATGCAGAAGCTGATCCACCGCCAGGGTAATCGTGAGGAACAGCCATGACCCTCGACTGGCAGGGTGCGCTGGATGCGGTCATCCACCACCCGCTGTTCGGCATCGGCGTCACCCTGGGGGCCTACCAGCTGGTGCTGGCCGCCTACGAGCGCAGCCGCTGGATCTTCCTGCAACCGGTGCTGGTATCAATGCTGGTGGTGATCGGCGTGCTGGTACTGTGCGGCATCGACTACAGCGAGTACCGGCGCAGCACGGAAATTCTCAACATCCTCCTGGGCCCCGCCACCGTTGCCCTGGCGGTGCCGCTGTACCTCAACCTTCGGCGCATCCGGCAACTGTTCTGGCCCATCTTTACTACGCTGGTTATCGGAGGCCTGTTCGCTACCGTGGCGTGCCTGGCATTGGGCTGGTGGTTCGGTGCCGAACACATGATCCTGATGACCATGGCGCCGAAGTCGGTGACCTCGCCCATCGCCATGCTAGTAGCCGAGCAGATCGGCGGTGTGGCGGCCCTGGCGGCGGTGTTCGTGCTGATCACGGGGGTGATCGGTGCCATCTTCGGCCCTGGGCTGCTGACCCTGTGCAAGGTGCTCAGCCCCGAGGCGCGCGGCATGTCGCTAGGCTTGACGGCGCATGCGGTGGGCACTTCGGTGGCTTTGCAGGAAAGTGATGAATGCGGCGCCTTCGCCGCGCTGGCGATGAGCCTGATGGGAGTGGCCACGGCGGTGTTCCTGCCGTTGGCGGTCAGCCTGGTGGCTTGAGGATTCGAGATGACGCTACCGCTGTTTCCACTCAATACCGTGTTGTTCCCCGGCTGCCTGCTCGACTTGCAGATCTTCGAGGCGCGCTACCTGGACATGATTGGTCGCTGCATGAAGCAGGGCGAGGGTTTCGGTGTTGTGTGCATCGTTGACGGCGAGCAGGTGGGCAAGGCGCCGCAGAGCGTGGCCACGTTGGGCTGCGAGGCGTTGATCCGCGATTTCGTGCAGCAGGACAACGGCCTGTTGGGCATTCGTGTGGAAGGGGTGCGGCGCTTTCGAGTGGCGAGCACCGAGGTGCGCAAGGACCAGCTTCTGCTGGGAGAGGTGCACTGGCTGCCGGACCTGCCGGACAGCCCGTTGGCCGAGGACGACGATGACCTATTGGCGCTGTTGATGGCGCTGGGTGAGCACCCGATGGTCGAGGCCCTGGACATGCCCCGCGACGTGGATGGGCGGCAGTCGTTGGCCAACCAGTTGGCCTACCTGCTGCCGTTCATGGAGGAAGACAAGCTCGACCTGCTGGCGATCGACTCGCCGCAGTTGCGGCTGGAGGCGATCCAGGCGTTGCTGGAGCGGATTCAGGGCGAGTTGTTCGCCTGAAGAAGTTTGTTGTTTCATGCCTCTTCGCGGGTAAACCCGCGAAGAGGCCGGTAGCGTCAACCTCAATATTGGTAGCGCAACACCGCGTCTGGCAGCGCATACAGCGCAAAGAACGCCAGCATCGCGATGCACGCTGGCAGCACCAGCCACCACACCCGCTGTGGCAAAGCGCTTAGCGTCAGACGATGCTGCGCCGCCGTCAGGCTGATGGCGCACACGCAGCAGGCCAGCAGGGCCCCCGCGAGGATATCGGTCGGCCAGTGCACCCCCAGGTACACCCGCGACAGCGCGATCGACAGCGCTGGCAAGACCCCCAGCACCACCCAGGTCAGGCGCATGCGCGGCGGCTGGCTGCGCCCAGCCAGTACGGCCAGCACCAGGAAGAAGGCGAACGACGCCGAGCTGTGTCCGCTGGGCATGCTGTAGGTGGTCAGTGGGTCGCTCAGCACCTCCGGTCGAGCGCGCGCGAACAGCCACTTCAATGTGCCATTGGCGAGTGCCGTGCCTATCAGGGCGCCACCGGCGAACAGGGCGTGGCGCCACTGCCGGGCCAGCAATAGCAGGCCGGTAAGCAGGCCGCCGAGGAACAGCTGGGTATTGAAGTCGCCCAGGCGGGTGACCACCACCATCACGCTGTCGACTGCCTGGCTGCGGTGTTCCTGCACCAGGGTCATCACCCCCTGGTCGAACTCGTGCAAATAAGGCCAGCCGAGGAACAGCGCCACCAAGGCCACCAGGCTCAGCGCTGCGATCAGCCGGGTGCCGTGGCGTTGGTCACGCAGGCTGCTGCTCAGGCTCAGGCCGACCAGCACTGCCAAGGTGCCGGCGATGATCCCTGCATCCAGCCAGAACCCTTCGGGCAGCGGCAGGCGCATGGCCGCGCCGGTGGCCCAGCCCGGCAGCAGGTAGGCCACCGACCAGCCGGCACCGGCCACCAGGCTGACAGCGATGAAGCGCGGCAGCGGCATGTCGAGCATGCCCGCGACCATCGGCAGCATGGGCCGCAGCGGGCCGATGAAGCGGCCTACCAACAGGCTGGCGATGCCATAGCGGTGGAAGTAGGTCTCGGCACTGCCGACCCACTCCGGGTGGTCGCGCAGCAGCGGCAGGCGACGGATGTTCTGGTGGAAATACTTGCCAATACCGTAGGAAAGCGCGTCACCCAGCATGCCGCCCATGAAGCCCAGCAGCAGCGTTTCACCCAGGGTGAAGGCACCGCTACCGGCCAGCACGCCGACGGCGAACAGCAGCACGGTACCCGGCACGATCACGCCAGCAATAGCCAGGCATTCGATGCAGGCCACCAGGAAAATTGCCAGGCCAAGCCACTGGGGGTTGGCGCCGAGCCAGCCGGTCAGGCTGTCGAGCCATTGGCTCATCGTTCAGCTTCCTTGTTCAAGTATGAAGAAATCTCGCCCTTCGACCTGGCCCCGACGCAGCGGGTTCCGGGTACAGAAGCGGGCGAATTCGGCGTCGACGAAGCGGTACGGCAGGTGCTCGTCGCGGCCATGGGGAATGCCCAGGCGGGGGCACTGGATGACCCTGGGTACGGCGATGGCGCAGTCTTCGACATACAGGCGTTCGGGGTCGAAACGCTTGGCGTCCCAGTGCGGCACCTTCAAGCCCAGGGCCCGGCACAGCAGGGTCTGGCCGGCGCACAGGCGTTCGGCCGGGCGCAGCTGGCCGCTGGCATCGGGGTTGTTCAGTTGCATCTGTGCCAGGCTGTTGCCGTCGGACAGCGCGTCCACCCACGGGTAGGCAGACTTGATCAGCACGGCATTGCCGGGGCCTTGTGCGCTGAAGTTCAGGGAGTCGCCGCCGCGTGCGTAGTACATGTAGATGTGCCCGCCGTCGAGGAACAGGGCCTTGCGCTTTTCGGTATAGCCCAGCGAGGCATGGCTGCCTTTTTCGCTGAGGTAATAGGCCTCGGTTTCGATGATGCGCGCGGCCAGCCACAGGTTGCCATGGCGATGGCGAATGACCTTGCCCAGCAGGTCGCGTGCGAGGGCTTGGGCATCGCGGTCGAAGAAGCTGTCGGGCAGGGCGCGGGCCGGGCAGGGGGCTGGGGCGTGCATGCAGGCGTTTCGTGGCAATGAGGGCGGCGATCATAGCAATTAATTGCTTAATCGAGACTGAACTGTGGTAAGCCATGGCGGGCCATTTCACTGGCTTGGCGACCGCTGCGGACACGGCGCGGTGCCTGGGGCGCGGGCTTATCCTGCGATTGGGATGGCATTGATCTAGGAAGTTTCCGATAAGCCCAGTTACATCTTTCCTGCATACAGCCCACAGCCAATCTCTACCATCCGCCACCCGCCGCTGGGCGTATACCAGCGCGGCAGTTATAATCAGCCGATTTCCCCTTTGCTAAGACACCGAGCCCATGACTGAGTCCGTTCTTGACTACATGACCCGCCTGGGTCGCGCCGCCCGTGAGGCCTCGCGCGTCATCGGTCGTGCCAGCACTGCGCAGAAGAACCGCGCCTTGCAGGCCGCTGCCGACGCGCTGGATGCCGCACGTGCGGAGCTTACCGCTGCCAACGAACGTGACCTGGCCGCTGGCCGGGCCAATGGCCTGGAACCTGCGCTGCTCGACCGCCTGGCCCTCACCCCGGCGCGCATCGACGGCATGATCACCGGCCTGCGCCAAGTGGCCAGCTTGCCAGACCCGGTCGGCGCCATTCGTGACATGAGCTACCGCCCGTCGGGCATCCAGGTCGGCAAGATGCGTGTACCGCTGGGTGTCATTGGCATCATCTACGAGTCGCGCCCGAACGTGACCATCGACGCTGCCAGCCTGTGCCTGAAGTCGGGTAATGCCACCATCCTGCGTGGCGGCTCCGAAGCCATTCATTCCAACCGCGCCATCGCCACCTGCATCCAGCGTGGCCTGGCCGAGGCCGGCTTGCCGGCTGCCGTGGTGCAAGTGGTCGAGACCACCGACCGCGAGGCCGTGGGCGCGCTGATCAGCATGCCCGAGTTCGTCGATGTCATCGTTCCGCGTGGCGGCCGTGGCCTGATCGAGCGCATCAGCCGTGACGCCCGGGTGCCGGTGATCAAGCACCTCGATGGCATTTGCCACGTCTATGTCGCCGAGCATGCCGAGCTGGAAAAGGCCACGCGCATCGCCTTCAACGCCAAGACCTACCGCTACGGTATTTGTGGCGCCATGGAGACGCTGTTGGTCGATGCCAGCGTGGCCCAGGCGTTCCTGCCGCCGATGGCCCGCCGCTTCCAGGAGAAGGGCGTAGAGCTGCGCGGTTGCGAACGTACCCAGGCGATCATCGAGGCCAAGGCAGCCACTGAAGACGACTGGCACACCGAGTACCTCGACGCGATCCTGTCGATTCGCATCGTCGATGGCCTGGACCAGGCCATCGAGCACATCAACCACTACGGCTCGCACCACACCGACGCGATCGTCACCGAGCACCAGGGCCAGGCCCGGCGCTTCATGGCGGAAGTCGACTCGGCGTCGGTCATGCTCAACACCCCGACCTGCTTCGCCGATGGCTTCGAGTATGGCCTGGGTGCAGAGATCGGCATTTCCACCGACAAGCTGCACGCCCGCGGCCCGGTCGGCCTGGAAGGCTTGACCTGCGAGAAGTACGTGGTCATCGGCGATGGCCAGTTGCGCGGCCAGGAGTCCTGCTGAGTTGAGCAAGGCCCAGGCAGTCCGGCGCGTCGGCATCCTAGGCGGTACCTTCGACCCCGTGCACATCGGCCACCTGCGCAGCGCGCTGGAAGTCGCCGAGTTCATGGGGCTGGACGACCTGCGTCTGCTGCCCAACGCCCGGCCGCCGCACCGCGAAGCGCCCCAGGTGGCCGCGCCGCAGCGTTTGGCCATGGTACGTGGCGCGGTGGCGGGTGTTGCGCCGCTGAGCGTAGATGCCCGTGAGCTGGCGCGCGACAAACCGTCGTATACCATCGACACGCTGGAGTCGATCCGTGCCGAACTGGGTACTGACGACCAGCTGTTCCTGGTGCTGGGTTGGGACGCGTTCTGCGGCCTGCCCGGCTGGCATCGCTGGGAAGAGCTGTTGCAACACTGTCATATCCTGGTGCTGCAGCGCCCGGATGCCGACGTTGAACCCCCTGACGAGCTGCGCAACCTGCTGGCTGCGCGCTCACAGAGCGATCCCACCGCCATGTCCGGCCCGGCGGGGAACATTTCGTTCGTCTGGCAGACCCCGCTTGCGGTGTCTGCTACACAGATCCGACAGCTGCTGGCCAGCGGCAAGTCGGTGCGGTTCCTGGTGCCGGACGCAGTACTGGCCTACATCGAGGCGCACGGCCTGTACCGTGCGTCGAACTGAGGGCGCCACGGGGCGCCTCATTCAAACGAGTTGAACGAGTTTTATATGACCAAGCAGAAAATCAATGGCGAAGAACTGGTCGAGCTGACCAAGGCCGCGCTGGAAGACGTCAAGGCCCAGGATATCCAGGTCATCGACGTACGTGACAAGCACAGCCTGACCGACTACATGATCATCGCGACCGGTACCTCCAACCGCCAGATCAACGCCATGCTGGAAAAGGTCCGCGAAGCGGTCAAGGCCAAGGGTGCACAGCCCCTGGGCGAAGAAGGCAAGGGCGACAGCGACTGGGTACTGCTCGACCTCAACGACGTCATCGTGCACATGATGACCGCCGCTGCGCGTCAGTTCTACGACCTGGAACGCCTGTGGCTGGGCGCCGAGCAGAGCCGTGCCAACGACGGCAAGCACCACAGCCCGGAAAACGCCAGCCACGACTATTTCGACAAGCTCAAGGACCGGGAATAAGGACGGGTCATGCGCCTGCGCCTGATCGCGGTCGGTTCGCGCATGCCCAAGTGGGTCGAGGAAGGCTGGCATGAATACGCCAAGCGCCTGCCCTCGGAGCTTGCGCTGGAGCTGGTGGAGATCCCGCTCAATACCCGGGGCAAGAACGCCGATGTCGCCCGCCTGATTCGCCAGGAAGGCGAGGCCATGCTGGCCAAGGTACAGCCTGGGGAACGGATCGTGACCCTGGAAGTCCATGGCAAGCCCTGGAGTACCGAGCAACTGGCGGTTGAGCTGGATCGCTGGCGCCTGGATGCGCGTACGGTCAACCTGATGGTCGGCGGCCCGGAAGGGCTGGCGCCGGAAGTGTGCGCGCGCAGCGAGCAGCGTTGGTCGCTGTCGCCGCTGACCTTGCCGCACCCGCTGGTGCGGATACTGCTCGGCGAACAGATCTACCGCGCCTGGACCGTGTTGTCCGGGCATCCTTACCACAAATGAGCCTGTAAGCCGTCCGATGCCGCAGCAGATCCGCCTCAAGGACCACGAGAAAGACGCCCGCCTGGTGCGCAACCGCGTCGTGGTCGGCGCGGTGGCGATCATGCTGCTGGTGTGCGTGCTCATTGCGCGGCTGTATTACCTGCAGATCATCCAGTACGACTACCACTCCACGCTGTCGGAGAACAATCGGGTGCACGTGCAGCCGATTCCACCGACCCGCGGGCTGCTGTTCGACCGCAACGGGGTGATCATCGCCGACAACCGGCCCAGCTTCAGCTTGACCATGACCCGCGAACGCGCCGGGAAATGGCATGACGTGCTCGACACCATCATCGAGGTGCTCGAACTGACGCCCGATGACCGTGCCTTGTTCGAAAAGCGCATGAAGCAAGGGCGTCGGCCATTCGAGCCGGTGCCGATCCTGTTCGAGCTGACCGAAGAGCAGATCGCCCGTATCGCCGTCAACCAGTTCCGTCTACCGGGCGTGGAAGTGGCGGCGCAACTGGTGCGGCACTATCCGCAAGGGCCGCACTTCGCCCATTCGGTCGGCTATGTGGGGCGCATCAACGAGAAAGAGCTCAAGACCCTGGACCCTGTGAACTACAGCGGTACCCACCATATCGGCAAGACCGGTATCGAGCGTTTCTACGAAGATGAACTGCACGGCCAGGTGGGTTACGAGGAAGTCGAGACCAACGCCCGGGGCCGTGTGCTGCGGGTACTCAAGCGCACCGACCCGATCCCCGGCAAGGACATCGTGCTGAGCCTGGACATCAAGCTGCAAGAGGCCGCCGAGGCTGCACTGGCGGGGCGTCGTGGCGCTATCGTGGCGCTCGACCCGCGCACTGGCGAGGTGCTGGCGATGGTCAGCCAGCCGAGTTTCGACCCCAACCTGTTCGTCACCGGTATTGGCTTCAAGGCCTATGCCGAGCTGCGCGACTCGATCGACCGGCCCTTGTTCAACCGCGTATTGCGTGGCCTCTACCCGCCCGGCTCGACCATCAAGCCGGCGGTGGCCGTTGCCGGCCTGGACGCAGGCGTGATCAACGCCAGCACCCGGGTATTCGACCCGGGCTACTACCAATTGCCCAACAACGACCACAAGTACCGCAACAGGAACCGCACCGGCGATGGCTGGGTCGACCTCGACGTGGCGATCATGCGGTCCAATGACACGTACTTCTACGATCTTGCGCACAAAATGGGCATCGATCGCCTTTCCAACTACATGAACAAGTTCGGCATCGGCCAGAAGGTCTCGCTGGACATGTTCGAAGAATCGGCAGGCCTGATGCCATCCCGTGAATGGAAGCGTGCCACGCGTCGCCAGGCCTGGTTCCCAGGCGAAACGCTGATCCTCGGCATCGGCCAGGGCTACATGCAGGCCACGCCGCTGCAACTGGCCCAGGCCACCGCGCTGATCGCCAACAAAGGCAAGTGGAACCGCCCGCACCTGGCCAAGACCATCGAGGGCAAGCCGCCGGTGGACGACAACCCCATGGAAGACATCGTCCTGCGTGACAAGAACGACTGGGCCAAGGTCACCCACGGCATGGAGCAGGTGATGCACAACGCCCGCGGCACCGCGCGCAAGGCGACCAACGGTGTCCAGTACCGCATCGCCGGCAAGAGCGGCACCGCCCAGGTGGTAGCGATCAAGCAGGGCGAGAAGTACGACCGCAACAAACTCCAGGAACGCCACCGCGACCACGCCTTGTTCGTCGCCTTCGCCCCCGCCAACGATCCGAAGATCGTGGTGTCGGTGATGGTCGAGAACGGTGAGTCCGGCTCCGGCGTCGCCGCGCCGGTGGTGCGCCAGGTCATGGATGCCTGGCTGCTCGACGAAAGCGGCCACCTCAAGCCCGAGTTCGGCCCAGCCACCGTCGCCGAGGAAACGGCCCCGTGAAGAACAATTTCGACCGCATGCTCTCCAGCGAGGATGTGATGCGCAGGCGCGCCAGCTTCCTGCAGCGCATCCATGTCGATGGCCCGCTGTTGCTCATTTTGCTCACCCTGGCCGCCGGTAGCCTGTTCGTGCTGTATTCGGCCAGTGGCAAGAACTGGGACCTGCTGCTCAAGCAGGCAACCTCGTTCGGCATCGGCCTGGTGTCGATGCTGGTCATCGCCCAGTTCGAGCCGCGCTTCATGGCGCGCTGGATCCCACTGGGCTACGTGGCCGGTGTGCTGCTGCTGGTGGTGGTGGATGTCATGGGCCACAACGCCATGGGCGCCACGCGCTGGATCAACATCCCCGGGGTGATTCGCTTCCAGCCCTCGGAGTTCATGAAGATCATCATGCCGGCGACCATCGCCTGGTACCTGGCCAAGCGCACCCTGCCGCCCGACCTCAAGCACGTGGCCATCAGCCTGATGCTGATCGGCGTGCCGTTCGCGCTCATCGTCCGCCAGCCCGACCTCGGCACCGCGCTGCTGATCCTCGCTTCGGGGGCCTTCGTGCTGTTCATGGGCGGGCTGCGCTGGCGCTGGATCCTGAGTGCAATCTGCGCCGTGGTGCCGATTGCCGTGGGGATGTGGTACTTCGTCATGCACGACTACCAGAAGCAGCGCGTGCTGACCTTCCTCGACCCGGAAAGCGACCCGCTGGGTACCGGCTGGAACATCATCCAGTCGAAGGCGGCGATCGGCTCGGGCGGGGTGTTCGGCAAGGGTTGGTTGCTGGGCACCCAATCGCACCTGGACTTCCTGCCTGAAAGCCACACCGACTTCATCATCGCCGTGCTCGGCGAGGAGTTTGGCCTGGTGGGCATCTGCCTGCTGCTGATCGTCTACCTGCTGCTGATCGGCCGTGGCCTGGTCATCACCGCGCAGGCCCAGACCCTGTTCGGCAAATTGCTGGCGGGTGGCCTGACCATGACCTTCTTTGTTTATGTATTCGTCAATATCGGTATGGTCAGCGGCCTGTTGCCCGTGGTGGGCGTGCCGCTGCCCTTCATCAGCTATGGCGGAACTTCGTTGGTGACGCTGCTGTCATCGTTTGGCGTTCTGATGTCGATCCACACGCACCGCAAGTGGATCGCGCAGGTTTGAAAAAGGTGAAGAGTTCAATGCAAGCAGTGCGAAGCTGGGCTGCCCGATGCGTGCCGTGGATCGGCGCGATGGGCCTGCTCGGTGCGGCCCAGCAGGCCAATGCCGGTGACTATGACGCATCGCCCCAAGTGGCCGAGTTCGTCGGCGAAATGACCCGCGACTACGGCTTCGCCGAGGAGCAGCTGATGGGCGTGTTCCGCGAGGTGCAGCGCAAGCAGGCGATTCTCGACGCCATTTCGCGGCCAGCCGAGCGGGTCAAGCCGTGGAAGGACTACCGCCCGATGTTCCTCACCGATGCGCGCATTGCCCGCGGCGTCGACTTCTGGCGCCAGCACGAGGCCGTGCTGGCCCGCGCCGAGCAGGAATATGGCGTGCCGGCCCAGGTGATCGTCTCGATCATCGGCGTGGAGACCTTCTTCGGCCGCAACACCGGCAACTACCGGGTGATCGATGCGCTGTCGACCCTGGGCTTCGACTACCCGCCGCGCGCTGAATTCTTCCGCAAGGAACTGCGCGAGTTCCTCTTGCTGGCACGCGATGAACAGCTCGACCCGCTGACCCTCAAGGGCTCCTACGCGGGCGCCATGGGCCTGCCGCAGTTCATGCCCAGCAGTTTCCGCCATTACGCCGTCGACTTCGACGGCGACGGCCACATCAATATCTGGAACAACCCCGACGACGCCATCGGCAGTGTCGCCAGCTACTTCAAACGCCATGGCTGGGTGGGCGGCGAGCCTGTGGTCAGCCGCGCCAGCGTGAGCGGTGCGCGTGTCGACGAAGGGCTGACCACCGGCATTGAACCTGTGAAGACGGTCGCGCAGTTGCGGGCCCTGGGGTGGTCGAGTCATGATGCGCTGCGCGATGATCTGCCGGTCACGGCTTTCCGGCTCGAAGGCGAGAACGGCCCGGAATACTGGATGGGCCTGAAGAACTTCTACGCGATCACGCGTTACAACCGCAGCGTGATGTACGCCATGGCGGTGCATCAGCTTTCTGAACAGCTGGTCCAGGCACGGGGCGTCAAGTAATGCGTGAACTCTTTACCACCAACACCTTCAAGCTGCTGACTTGCCTCGCGGTCAGCCTGACCCTGGCCAGTTGCTCGTCCAGCCGCCCGACGCCGCAGAGCAGCAGTGGCAATACCGTGCGCGCCCAGCCGGGCCTGGACATCAACCGGGCCCACAAGGATGGCGCGCCGTGGTGGGATGTGGATGTCAACAAGATCCCCGACGCCACCCCGACCGTGCACACCGGCAACTACAAGGCCAACCCCTATACGGTGCTGGGCAAGACCTACTACCCGATCCAGGAGTTTCGCAACTACCGCGCCGAGGGCACGGCCTCCTGGTATGGCACCAAGTTCCACGGCCAGAACACCGCCAACGGCGAGCTCTATGACCTTTATGGCATGAGCGCGGCGCACAAGACCCTGCCGCTGCCGGCCTACGTGCGCGTCACCAACCTGGCCAACGGGCGTAGCGTGATCCTGCGGGTGAACGACCGTGGCCCGTTCTACTCCGACCGCATCATCGACCTGTCGTACGCCGCGGCGAAGAAGCTCGGCTATGCCGAGAGCGGCACCGCCCATGTGCGCGTCGAGGGTATCGACCCGGAGCAATGGTGGGCCGAACGTGGCCAGAAGCCGCCGCTGGTGCTCAAGGAGCCGCAAGTGGCCCAGGCCCAGCCGGTGCCGGCCAATACCGGGCGCATCGAGCAGTGGACGCCGCCGGCGCAGCAGCACGCAGCGCCTGTGGTTCCGGTGCAGGTCGGTGGCAACAACGTACCGAGTAACAGCGGCGGCAGCTTCCTGCAGGTGGGCGCGTTCGCCAACCCGGATGCCGCCGAGCTGCTGCGCTCGAAGCTCAGCACCATGGTCAGCGCGCCGGTGTTCATCAGCTCCGTCGTGCGTAACCAGCAAACCCTGCACCGCGTACGCCTGGGGCCGATCAACAGCCAGGGCGAAATCCAGCAGGCCCAGGACAGCATTCGCCTGGCAAACCTGGGGCAGGCCAAGCTGGTCACTGACTGAGCCGACTCTAGCGGTCGGTTTTGTCATGAATTGCCGGGCGCTGCCATGTACAATGGCGGTTTTGCCCCTTGAGGCAAGGGCTGTACGCCAGCCCGGAAGCAGACTGAAACGCCGCGGCCCGCCCGCGGAACATCAGACACTTAGCGATTTACGAGAGACGGATGAACATCACCAACCTTGCCAAACGACTTTGCCTGCCTGTCCTGCTGCTGATCGCGCCCGCGTCGTTCGCGGCCGAGCAGATGATGCCGGCACCTCCGCAGCTGGCTGCCAAGTCCTATGTACTCATGGATGCGTCCAGCGGCAACGTGCTGGTCGAGAACAACGGTGACGAGCGCCTGCCGCCCGCCAGCCTGACCAAGCTGATGACCGCCTACATCGCCACCCTGGACATCCGTCGTGGCCAGATCGGCGAGAACGACCCGGTCACCGTCAGCGAGAACGCCTGGCGTACCGGCGGTTCGCGCATGTTCATCAAGGTCGGCAGCCAGGTCACCGTCAGCGACCTGCTGCACGGCATCATCATCCAGTCCGGCAACGATGCCTCCGTGGCCCTGGCCGAGCACATCGCCGGCAGCGAAGACGCCTTCGCCGACATGATGAACAAGACCTCCGCCGATCTTGGCATGTCCAACAGCCACTTCATGAACCCCACCGGCCTGCCGCACCCGGAGCACTACTCCTCGGCCCACGACATGGCCCTGCTGGCGCGCGCGATCATCAACGAAGACCCGGCGCACTACGCGATCTACTCGCAGAAAGAGTTCTATTGGAACAACATCAAGCAGCCTAACCGCAACCTGCTGCTGTGGCGCGACAAGACCGTCGATGGCCTGAAGACCGGCCACACCGAGGAAGCCGGCTACTGCATGGTGGCTTCGGCGGTACGTGACGGCCAGCGCCTGATCGCCGTGGTGTTCGGCACCAACAGCGAGCAGTCCCGCGCGGCCGAGACCCAGAAGCTGCTGACCTACGGTTTCCGCTTCTTCGAAACCCAGACCTTCTACCAGAAGGGCACCGAGCTGAGCCAGGCACCGGTCTGGAAGGGCGCCACCAACCAGGTCAAGGCTGGCCTGGCCAACGACCTGACCATGACCATGCCTAAAGGCCAGTTGAAGCGCCTGCAGGCTTCGATGACCATGAACCCGCAACTGACCGCGCCCATCGCCAAAGGTGACGTGATCGGTAAAGTGGAAGTCAAACTGGACGAGAAAGTGGTTCACAGCGCCGACCTGATCGCCCTCGACGGCGTCGAGGAAGGCGGTTTCCTGCGCCGTATGTGGGATAGCATTCGTCTATTCTTCTATGGCTTGTTCAACTGATACGTGACCTGCATGCCCCCGCGTAACGCCGCGGGGGCATTGTTGTTGCCACGCCTTACGAGGGCGTTTGCGCCATGAGCGAACCCGACGTCAAGTCGCATAAAATCGAATTCCCCTGCGAGGATTACCCCATCAAGGTCATCGGCGATACCGTGGTCGGTTTCCGCGATACCGTGATCGAAATCCTCAGCAAGCATGCCAAGGTCGACCTGAGCACCCTGGCCGAGCGTCAAAGCAAGGAAGGCAAGTACACCACCGTACAGTTGCACATCGTTGCCGAGAGCGAGAACCAGCTGCACGACATCAACAGTGCCCTGCGAGCCACTGGCATCGTCAAAATGGTGCTGTGATGCAGGCATGCCTCGGTTTTCGCGATCTTGGCCTGCAGCCCTATGAACCGGTGCTGGAGGCCATGCGTCGGTTCACCGAGCAGCGCGGGCCGCAAAGCCTTGATGAAGTGTGGTTGGTCGAGCACCCAGCGGTGTTCACCCAGGGCCAGGCCGGCAAGGCCGAGCACCTGCTGGTGCCGGGCGATATCCCGGTGGTGCAGACCGACCGCGGTGGCCAGGTGACCTACCATGGCCCCGGGCAGTTGGTGGCCTACCTGCTGTTGGATGTGCGGCGCCTGGGTATCGGCGTGCGCGAACTGGTCAGCCGCATCGAGCAGACGTTGGTCGAGCTGCTGTCCAGCTACGGTGTCCAGGCCGTGGCCAAGCCCGATGCACCGGGCGTGTATGTCGACGGGGCGAAGATCGCCTCCCTGGGTTTGCGAATTCGCAATGGTCGTTCTTTCCACGGCCTTGCCTTGAACGTGGACATGGACCTTGCGCCATTCCGCCGAATCAACCCCTGCGGGTACGCCGGGCTGGCGATGACCCAGCTGCGCGACCTGGCAGGGCCGATCGAACTCGACGAGGTCAGGACGAGGCTGCGTGGACAGCTGGTCAGGCACCTCGACTATGCAGAGCAGACGACCCTCACGGGCGGAATCGACTGAATATGACAACTGTGCAAGAAGCCGTGCCGAACCTGATCCCTACCCAGGATGTCACCCCGCGCCCCGCGCCGAAGAAGGTGGAAGCTGGGGTTAAACTGCGTGGCGCCGAGAAGGTGGCGCGCATCCCGGTGAAGATCATTCCCACCGAAGAACTGCCGAAGAAGCCCGACTGGATCCGCGTGCGTATCCCGGTTTCCCCGGAGGTCGACCGCATCAAGCAGCTGTTGCGCAAGCACAAGCTGCACAGCGTGTGCGAAGAGGCTTCTTGCCCGAACCTGGGCGAGTGCTTCTCCGGCGGCACCGCCACGTTCATGATCATGGGCGACATCTGCACCCGTCGCTGCCCGTTCTGCGACGTCGGCCACGGCCGGCCGAAGCCACTGGACCTGGACGAGCCGAAGAACCTGGCCGTCGCCATCGCCGACCTGCGCCTGAAGTACGTGGTGATCACTTCGGTTGACCGCGACGACCTGCGTGACGGCGGTGCCCAGCACTTCGCCGACTGCATCCGCGAGATCCGCGCGCTGTCGCCGGGCGTGCAGCTGGAAACCCTGGTGCCAGACTACCGCGGCCGTATGGACGTGGCGCTGGAAATCACCGCGCAGACCCCGCCGGACGTGTTCAACCACAACCTGGAAACCGTACCGCGCCTGTACAAGGCCGCGCGTCCAGGCTCGGACTACGATTGGTCGCTGGACCTTCTGCAGAAATTCAAGCAAATGGTTCCG
Source organism: Pseudomonas sp. NPDC089554 (assembly GCF_050280645.1). NCBI lineage: Bacteria > Pseudomonadati > Pseudomonadota > Gammaproteobacteria > Pseudomonadales > Pseudomonadaceae > Pseudomonas > Pseudomonas sp. NPDC089554. Next base: position 7,103 of record NZ_JBNNVR010000068.1, on the reverse strand, counting down.
CATGTGCCGACCAAGTCGGGCCTGATGCTCGGCCTGGGCGAGACCGACGAGGAAGTCATCGAGGTGATGCACCGCATGCGCGAGCACGACATCGACATGCTGACCCTCGGCCAGTACCTGCAACCTTCGCGCAGCCACCTGCCAGTACAGCGCTTCGTCCACCCGGACACCTTCGCCTGGTTCGCTGAGGAAGGCTACAAGATGGGCTTCAAGAACGTGGCCTCCGGGCCGTTGGTGCGTTCGTCCTACCACGCCGACCAGCAGGCGCACGAAGCCAAGATCAAGCTCTGATCGGGGCTGAGTGAAAAATGCCGATGCGCGCCTGGTGGCGGCATCGGCATTTTTTTGCCTGGCATATGTCCCAGTGGGGAGGGTCGTAGTGCTTGTGCATAGTTGACGCGCATTCGACCTGACAAGGAGTTGTTTCATGAACTGTATTGAATCGCCTGCACGGGTGTTGCCCAAGGCTCTGCCAGACAACGCCTGCTTCGCTATCGTCGCCCCCGCAGGGCCTGCCCGGCTGGATGCCGAAAAGGCTGTGCAGTGGTTTGCCAGTCGGGGTTACCGATGCCGCATTTACCCCGGTGTCGGCCAGGCGCAGGGTTACCTGGCTGGCTCGGATGCCCAGCGTCTGCAAGACCTGCACGATGCCTTCAGCGACCCTGCCGTAGACGCCATCCTGTGCATGCGTGGCGGCTACGGCAGCATGCGCCTGCTCGACCGTCTGGATTTCGACCTGATTGGACGCCACCCCAAGCCGTTGATCGGATACAGCGATATCACCGCCTTGCACAGCGCGATCAACCGCTATGCGGGGTTCGTCACCTTCCATGGTGCGATGCTCAATGCCGACCTGCTGGGAAACAAACAGGAGCCGACCACCCGCTCACTGCTCGATCAGCTGTGTGGCCAGATAGGGGCAGGGGACGCGCTTGTACACCCCGCAGCCTACCCGCTGACGGCCGTGATACCCGGCGCTGCCAGCGGTCGGTTGGTCGGCGGTAACCTGTCGATGCTGGGCGCAACGCTGGGCACGCTGGCCGAAGTCGATATGCAGGGCAGCATCCTGTTCATCGAGGACGTCAACGAGCCGCTGTACCGGATCGACCGGCTGCTGACCCAGTTGCGCCTGGCAGGCAAGCTGGCGGGCGTACGCGGTGTGCTAGTGGGGGATTTCGCTGGGGTTAGCGTGGCGGCGCTGACGCCGTTGCTGCGGGATATCTTCGAGCCACTGGGTGTGCCGGTGCTGGCAGGCTGGCGTAGCGGGCACTGCGACCCGAATCTGTGCCTACCCTTGGGCGCCAACGTGCGGCTCGATAGTGATGGTAAGGCATTGCTGCTGGAGCAGGCGCTGTTCAGCTAGACCTTGGTGGTACGGCCTGTAGGAGCGGGCTTGCCCGCGAACACGGGCGCAGCCCGTGCCATGGACCGCAGTGCCTTCTTCGCGGGCAAGCCCGCTCCTACAGGTGGCGATGCGCCGCGAAACTCAGCGCTGACGCAGGCTATCGAGCAACCTGTGCGTCGGGTACCCATCGGCCGGCCAGCCCTGCGCCTGCTGCGCATTGCGGATGGCCTTGCGGGTGTTGGCGCCGATGATGCCGTCGGCATTGCCTGCCTCATGCCCGCTGGCATTGAGCAGGTTCTGCAGCTCCATGCGTTCGCTGCGGCTCAGCGGCAGGTCATCCTTCGGCCAGCTGCCAGCGATGAAGCCCCAGCCGCTGAAACGGTCGCCCAGCAGGCCGACGGCCAATGCGTAGGAGGACGAGTTGTTGTACTTGAGGATCGCGCGGAAGTTATCCAGTACCAGGAACGCCGGGCCGCGGGCGCCTGCGGGCAACAGCAGGGCGGCGGAGAGCTGGCTGCTGCCGACCGGCAACTGGGTGCCAGCAGGCAGCTTCACGCCCAGCAGCAGCCACTCGCTGACTGGCTTGCGCTGTGCGCCGTCGGCCAGCCAGTAGTCGAAGCCCGCCGGCACCTGAACCTCAAAGCCCCAGGGTTGGCCGTGTTTCCAGCCAGAGGCTTGCAGGTAGTGGGCCGTCGAGGCCAGGGCGTCGGCGCTGCTGTTCCAGATGTCGCGGCGGCCATCGCCATCGAAGTCGACCGCGTGGGTGTTGTAGGTGGTGGGGATGAACTGGGTCTGTCCCATAGCCCCGGCCCACGAGCCGCGCATGGCCTCGGGCTGGATATCGCCGTTCTGCAGGATTTGCAGGGCGGCGATCAGCTGGTCCTGGGCGAAGGTCGGGCGACGGCCCTCATAGGCCAAGGTGGCCAGGGAGCGGATCACCGACTTGTTGCCCTGGAAGGTGCCGAAGTTGCTCTCCATGCCCCAGACCGACACCAGGGTCTGGCGGTCCACGCCATAGCGTTGCTCGATACGGGTCAACAGTTCGGCGTTCTGCTCCAGCAGTTTCTTGCCATTGCGCACGCGCACCGGCGACAGCGCGCCATCGAGGTATTCCCATACTGGACGGGTGAATTCCGGCTGGCTGCGGTCAGCCTTGATCACGTCCATGTCCGGGGTGACACCGAGGAACGCGCGATCGAACAGGCTGGCACTGATACCGGCCTGCAAGGCTTGCTGGCGAAAGCCTGCTTGCCATTGGGCGAAGGTTTGCAGTGGCTGGATTTCGTTACTGGTGCTTGGCGTGGCGCCCGGCAGGTTGACCACGGGGTTGGGCTGGGCGGGAGCGAGCGGCAGGGCATCGGCGGCGGTGGGTTTTTCCGCGCAGGCGACGAGCAGAATCAAGCTTGAGGCCGCGATCAGCTGGCGGGGTTGCCAGCGTTGGGAAAGACGGAGGGGCATGCACAGATCCAGGTTTGCAGTTCAAGTGCAGACCATACCATGACTGCGTCTTTTCATGCCGCCAGAAAGGAAGAAGCCTCCCACTCTCTCGAGTGGAAGGCTTCGCGGCGGTAGCTGCCCTTGCCTTTGCCTGCCCGCTCCTGGCGGCTACGGAACAGGGGTTGGGCGATGATCGACTTGGCCTTGTTCGGGCCGTGTTTCTTCGGTTTCTTGCTCATGGCGAAGCTCCCGGTTGGGTGATGATCGGGGCGCACTTTAAGGCCACAGGCAGGGTGGGACCAATTGATTGTGTTTATGAGCGCAGTTACTCCGGCGGCAACGCGATCCGCTGTCCGGCCATCAGCAGCGAAAGCCGCGCCAGGCTGGTCCATGGCGAGCCTTCGGCCTGGCCCTTGATCTGTGCATCGATACGCTGGGCATCCTGCAGCAGCTGCGCCCAGCGCTGCGCCGAAAGGCGCTGCAAGGCTTTGCTGACCAGGGGGCGGCGTTTGTCCCACACGGGCGGGCGTGCCTGGCTGAAGGCTTTGTCCAAGGGCACGCCCTGGCTGAACTGTTGCGCAAGGCCCGCAAGCTGACGCAGCTCCCGCGCCAGGGCCCAGAGAATCACCGGGGGTTCCACGCCTTCACCGCGCAAGCCCTCGAGCATGCGCAGGGCATGGCCGGCTTCGCCATTGAGAATGGCATCGACCAGGCCGAATACGTCGAAGCGTGCACTGTCGGCCACGGCGGCCTGCACGGTTTCCACGGTGATCTGGTTGCCCTCGGCCAGTAGCTTGAGCTTTTCGATTTCCTGGGCGGCCGCCAGCAGGTTGCCCTCTACCCGCGCAGCAATCAGGTCCACTGCATCGCGTTGGGCCGACAGCCCGGCCTGCACCAGGCGCTGGTTGATCCATTGCGGCAGTTGCTGGGCGTCCACCGGCCAGATCTGGATGAACTGGCAGTGTGCACCTTCCACCAGCGCCTTGCCCCACTTGGTCTTCTGCGCGCTGCCATCGAGCTTGGGCAGGCTGATCAACAGCAGGGTGTCTTCGGCGGGGCGCGAGCAATACTCGATCAGCGCTGCAGCGCCTTTGTCACCCGGCTTGCCGGAGGGCAGGCGCAGCTCCAGCAGGCGCTTCTGGGCGAACAGCGACAGGCTCGCACCGGCCAGCAGCAGGTTGCCCCAGTCGAAGTTGGCGTCGGCGCTGAACACCTGGCGTTCGTCGAAGCCTTGCTGGCGCGCGGCGTTGCGAATGGCGTCGGCGGCTTCCTGGCACAGCAGCGGGTCGTCGCCGCTGACCACGTATACGGGGGCCAGGCTGCCTTGCAGGTGCTTGTTGAGTTGGGCGGGGGAAAGCTTCATGTGAAGGTCGGGGCACCGAGGTGCCCCGTTCCGGCTCAGTTGGCCGGGATTTCCAGCGGCGACTGCTGCGGCGTGGCGTCCTGGATGCGTTGGGCCTCGCGCAGGGCTTCGGCTTCGGCACGGGCACGTTCGTCAGCCTGCTGCTGCAGCTGGTCGAGGCGTGCCGGGGTCAGCTGTTGCAGGCGAACCAGCAGGCGCTGGACCTGGTCGCGACGCATCTCTTCGCGAACTTGCGTGGCTTCCTGGCCGGAACCGGTGATGTTGTTGCCGTCGTGGATGTAGATACGGCGCACTTCCACCTTGTCTTCCAGCAGCAGCGCATCGTTCAGGCCGACAATGGCGTACTTTGTCACCACGGTCAGTTCGTACTCGGCCGAGCGGCTGCCGCCGGAGTAGGTGGCAGCTCGGGTTTGATCCTGCTCGTCGGTCAGGATCAGCTTGTAGGGCGCGCCCGCGTGGACGTTGACGCCGCTGGTCTCGAGTGCGCGGCGCAGTTGCGTGACGGTCTCGCCGTAGGCGTTGCGTGCGCTGACGTCCAGCTCCTTGATGGCCAGTTCGGTGGTGCCGCGCAGCTGGAAACCACAGGCGCTGAGCAAGACGGCCAGGCCTATAACCAGCAGATTGCGTTTGATCATGTTGTTGCTCCCTTGTGGGCCGATTACGCCCGCCCGCGCAGTGCGCGGGCGGGCGCTGCCATCAGTTGGCGACGATGTTGACCAGCTTGCCCGGTACGACGATGACCTTGCGGATGGTCAGGCCATCGAGGAAACGCAGGACATTCTCGTTGTTGCGGGCGGCCGCTTCGATTTCCTCGCGGCTGGCGGCGGCGGGCATTTCTACCTGACCACGCAGCTTGCCGTTGACCTGTACTACCAGGGTGAGGGTGTCCTGCACCAGGGCGCTCTCGTCCACGGTTGGCCAGGTGGCGTCGATGACAGCCTGGTCGTGGCCCAGTTGTTTCCACAGTTCGTGGCTCAGGTGCGGGGTGATTGGCGACAGCAGCAGAACCACGGCCTCCAGGCCTTCCTGAAGCAGGGCGCGATCCTGTTCGCTGACCTGCGGGGCTTTTTCCAGCACGTTCATCACGGTCATCACCTGGGCGATGGCGGTGTTGAACTTGTGGTACTGGCCCACGTCGGTGCTGGCCTGCTTGATGGCGGCGTGGATGGCGCGGCGGATGACCTTCTGCTCGTCGTTCAGCGCGGCGATGTCCAGCTGGCCTGGCAGGCCCTGGCTGACATGGGCATGGGCCAGGCGCCAGACGCGGCGCAGGAAGCGGCTGGCGCCTTCGACGCCGGAGTCGGACCATTCCAGGCTCATGTCAGGCGGCGAGGCGAACATCATGAACAGGCGGCAGGTGTCGGCGCCATAGGCGTCGATCATGGCCTGCGGGTCGACACCGTTGTTCTTCGATTTCGACATCTTCTCGGTGCCGCCGATTTCCACCGGCAGGCCGTCGGTCTTCAGGCGTGCGCCGATGATCTTGGCCTTGGCATCGCGCTCGATCTCGACGTCGGCTGGGTTGAACCAGTCCTTGCCGCCGTTGCTGGCCACGCGGTAGTAGGTCTCGGCGACCACCATGCCCTGGGTCAGCAGGTTCTTGAACGGCTCGTTGGAGGTGACCAGGCCTTCATCGCGCATCAGCTTGTGGAAGAAGCGCGCGTACAGCAGGTGCAGGATGGCGTGTTCGATGCCGCCGATGTACTGGTCGACCGGCAGCCAGTGGTTGGCGGCCTTCGGATCGACCAGGCCACCTTCGTAGTTCGGCGAGGCGTAGCGGGCGAAGTACCAGGACGACTCGACGAAGGTGTCCATGGTGTCGGTTTCGCGCTTGGCCGCGGTGCCGCACTTCGGGCAGGTGCATTCGTAGAATTCGGGCATGCGCGCCAGTGGCGAGCCGGCGCCATCCGGCACTACGTTCTCTGGCAGGGTGACCGGCAGTTGGTTTTCCGGCACCGGCACGTCGCCGCACGATGGGCAGTGGATGATCGGGATCGGGCAGCCCCAGTAGCGCTGGCGGCTGATGCCCCAGTCGCGCAGGCGGAACTGGGTACGCGATTTGCCCAGTTCCTTGCGAATCAGCGCAGCCTCGATTGCGTCGAAGGCGCCTGGGAAGTCCAGGCCGTCGAACTCGCCGGAGTTGATCAACTGGCCGTGCTCGCCGTAGGCGGCCTGCCATTCGCTGCCGACGTCGTCGCCCGCGGTGGTGCGCACCACGGCCTTGACCGGCAGGTTGTACTTGTGGGCGAACTCGAAATCGCGCTCGTCGTGGGCCGGTACGGCCATTACGGCGCCATCGCCGTAGTGCATCAGCACGTAGTTGGCGACCCATACCGGCAGCTTCTCGCCGGTCAGCGGGTGCTCGACCTTCAGGGAAGTGGCCATGCCTTTCTTCTCCTGGGTGGCCATGTCGGCTTCGGCCACGCTGCCGCTCTTGCATTCATCGATGAACGCTTGCAGCGCCGGGTTGCCCTGGGCTGCCTGGGTGGCCAGCGGGTGCTCGGCGGCGACGGCCACGTAGGTGGCGCCCATCAGGGTGTCGGGGCGGGTGGTGAAGACCTTGAGCGCGCCGGCATGGCCGATGCTGGCTTCATCGTACGGGAACTGCACTTCCATGCCGCGCGACTTGCCGATCCAGTTGCGCTGCATGGTCTTGACCTGCTCAGGCCAGCCCGGCAGCTCGTCGAGGCTTTCCAGCAGCTCGTCGGCGTAGTCGGTGATGCGGAAGTAGTACATCGGGATTTCGCGCTTCTCGATCAACGCGCCCGAACGCCAGCCGCGGCCATCGATGACCTGCTCGTTGGCCAGTACGGTCTGGTCGGCCGGGTCCCAGTTGACAGTGCCGTTCTTGCGGTAGATCACGCCTTTTTCGAACAGGCGGGTGAACAGCCACTGCTCCCAGCGGTAGTAGTCCGGCTTGCAGGTGGTGACTTCGCGCGACCAGTCGAAGGCCAGGCC
>NZ_JBNNVR010000067.1:0-30599 GCF_050280645.1 Pseudomonas sp. NPDC089554 | reverse complement strand
ATGTCGGTGCCGGCAGGGCCGGAGGTGCCGATGCACACGCCGATATTGCCGGCCTTGGTGCGGGTGTAGCCCTCGGCCATGTGCGAGGCGCCTTCAACGTGGCGAGCGAGGACGTGATCGATGCCACCCACCGACTTCATCGCCGCATAGAACGGGTTGATCGCCGCACCCGGAATACCGAACGCAACCTCCACACCCTCGCGGCGCAACACCTGCACTGCCGCTTCGATCGCTCTCATTCTCGCCATGATCCTCTCCTGACACTGGGTCGATATTTTTCTTATTGAGTGGCAGCATGAAGTACCGAATCGGCTTGTTGAAGGCCAAAAAATTAGATTCTGTCGATACCTGAGGTATGGAATGGGGCGATATGTCGAGTTGCAGAGTTTCGTGCAGGTGGCGCAAAAAGGCAGTTTCGCCGCCGCCGCCCTGACTGAAGGGGTTACCCCGGCCATCCTCGGGCGGCGCCTGGACAGCCTGGAGAAACGCCTGGGGGTCAAGCTGATGCACCGCTCTACACGCGGGCTGAAGCTAACCACCCTGGGCGAGCAATTGCTGGAGCGGGCGACCAAGCTGCTGCTCGATTTCGATGACCTGGAAGCTGCCATTTGCAGCAGCGCATCCTTGGTCAAGGGCAGCTTGCAGATCTCCTCGCCTGCGGCCTTCGGGCGCGTCCATGTGGCGCCCCACGCCCTGGAGTTTCAGCGGCGCTTTCCCAATGTGAAGCTGGCCTTCAACCTGACCGACAGCGTCGTCGACCTGGTCAGCGAAGGCTATGACCTGAGCATTCGCATCGGCGAAATTCGCGACCCCAACTACGTGGCGGTGAAGCTCTACCCCAACAAGCGGGTGGTGTGCGGCACCCCCGGCTACTTTGCCGAGCATGGCCAGCCGAGCACCCTGGAGGACTTGGCCGACCACAACTGCCTGGCCTTCACCCTGCAAGGCGGACAGCAGCGCGGCTGGACCTTCATGCGCGACGGCCGGGCGGTGGCGATGAAGGTCAGCGGCAACCTGGCCTGCAACGACGGCGAGCTGCTGGCGGCCTGGATGCAGCAGGGCGTGGGCATCGGCTGGCGCTCGACCTGGGAGATCCAGGCCGAGCTCGATGCCGGCACCTTGGTGACCGTGCTCGATGAATTCGCCTTGCCCGAGTACGACATCCAGGCAGTGTGGCCGCAGCAGCGACACCTGCCGGCCAAGGTGCGGTTCTTCGTTGACTACCTGAAGGAGGTGTACAACGCGCCGGGGTATTGGGAGGGGGCTGGCAAGGCGTGAATTGCATTTCGATGGGTTGTCGGTATATTGAATTCAAAATACAACAACCCAGCGAGGCATCGTCATGTCATCCGAACGTCGTCCACTGCCCGTCAAGTTCCGAGGCCCTGCGCTTCTGGAAACGCCGCTGTTGAACAAAGGTACCGCCTTCACCGAGCAGGAACGCCAGCGTTTCCAGTTGCAGGGCCTGTTGCCCGCCAAGGTCGAAACCCTGGAGCAACAAGTGGTGCGCGGCTATCGCCAGTTCAGCGAAGCCGCCAGCCCGCTGGAGAAGCATGTCTACCTGCGCGCGCTGCAAGACCGCAATGAAACACTGTTCTACAAGCTGGTGGAAACGCACCTCGAGGAAATGCTCCCGATCATCTACACGCCTACCGTTGGCAAGGCGTGCCAGGAGTTCTCCCGGATCTACCGCAGCCACCGCGGCGTGTTCATTTCCTACGAGGACCGCGAGCGCATCGACGAAATGCTTGCCAACGTCACCAAGGACAACGTCAAGGTCATCGTGGTCAGCGACTGCGAGCGCATTCTTGGCCTGGGCGACCAGGGCACCGGTGGCATGGGCATTCCGATCGGCAAGCTGTCGCTGTACACCGCCTGCGGTGGCATCAGCCCGGCCTACACCTTGCCCATCGTGCTGGATGTCGGCACCCATAACCCGGCCCTGCTCGAAGACCCGGAATACCTCGGGCTCAAGCAGCCGAGGGTGCGCGGGCAAGACTACGACGACTTCCTGGAAACCTTCGTCGCCGCCGTGCAGAAACGCTGGCCGGGGGTGTTGTTGCAGTTCGAGGACTTCGCTCTGGCCAACGCGATGCCTTTGCTTGAGCGTTATCGCGACCGCCTGTGCTGTTTCAACGACGATATCCAGGGCACCGCTGCGGTGACTGTCGGTACCTTGTTGGCGGCGTGCCGTATAAAAGGTGAAAAACTGTCGCAGCAAACCATCGCCTTCGTCGGCGCCGGCTCGGCCGGGTGCGGTATCGCCGAGCAGATCATCCAGGCGATGGTCGAGGAGGGGCTCAGCGATGCCCAGGCGCGGCGCCAAGTGTTTTTGCTCAACAGCAAGGGCCTGCTGACCGACCGCCAGCAGGGGCTGTACTCGTTCCAGGAACGCTTGTCCCATGCCACGACATCGTTGGCGGATTGGCAGTTCGCGGGCGACTGGCCAGACCTTCAGGAAGTGGTCAGCAATGCCCGCCCCAGCGTGCTGATTGGCGTTTCCGGCAAGGCCGGGCTGTTCACCGAGACGATCATTCGCACGCTTTACCAGCAATGCCGCCAGCCGATCATCATGCCGTTGTCCAACCCCACCTCGCAGATCGAGGCGCAGCCGACGGACCTGCTGGCATGGACCGAAGGCCACGCGCTGATCGCCACCGGCAGCCCGTTCCAGCCAGTGGAGTGGGCAGGGCGGTCTTATCCGATTGCTCAGTGCAACAACTCCTACATCTTCCCAGGCATCGGCCTGGGCGTGATCGTGAGCCAGGCTACCCGCGTGACCGAACGCATGCTGATGGCCTCGGCCAGGGCGCTGGCAAGCAGTGCCAAGCAAGGGCAGATGCTGCCGCCGATGGGTGAGGTGCAGGCGGTGAGCAAGGCGATTGCGCTGGCTGTGGCGCTGGCTGCGCAGGAGGATGGTGTTGCACCCAAGCAGGATGAGCGTGCGCTGGGCGAGGCGATCGAGGCGTTGTTCTGGGAGCCGCGTTACCGGACCTATGAGCCGGCTTGACGCTTAATAGAGAAGGCCCTGATTTGTCAGGGCCTTTTGCTGTTTATTCAATATCGTTGGGCTGCGCAGCAGCCCTAATCAATACAGCATCAGCTCAGCTTCAACGAAACCGGCGGCAGCCCATTGATCTGTCCCTTCAGCTCACCCGGCGCCTTGGCGAAGTGCATCCCGGTGAACGACCCGGTCGTAATGACGAAATCCTTCGGCAACACCTGACCATTGCGCGTGTGATGGTTCACCAACCAAGTAAGCAGCCTGCGCGGGTCGCCCGCCGGGTTCGCTGGCGCCCCAGGCACGATGCTTTCGCCATTGAACGCCAGCTCCAGCGTGGGCTGGGCAAACGGGAAGTCGTCCCGGTACGGCACGAACTCACCCACCACCAAGGCCCCGTGGTTGAGCAGGTCGGCCAGTTGCGTCAACGGCTCGACCTTGGGAAACGCGGCAAAGCGGCTTGAGACGATCTCGAGGGTCGCGGCCATTTCGCCGATGCCTGCGTGTACTTCCTCTTCGCTGTATTCCTCGTCACGCGGGGCGAAATCACGCTTGAAGCGAAAGGCGATTTCCAGCTCCAGGCCCACGGGCGTGTAGTCGGCCCGTGCGAAGGTGCTGCCCGGTGCGTGCAGGCACTCGGTGGGCAGGGGCGAGCCCTGCACAGGGCCGGTATGGGATTTCGAGCCGATCTTCCAACCACCGGCCTCAAGGCCGCGCAGGGCGAAGATGGCTTGTTGGGTGTAGTAGGCGTCGGCGAAATCCTTCGGGTAGAGGGCCTGATCGAGTTCGCCCAACGGGCTGCGCTCGCGTTGGGCGTCGACGAGCAGTTGCGCAAGGTGCGCAGAAGGGGCTGCGGTATTCAAGGTGTCGCTCCTTTATCAGGGCCGCGCTCATCGAGCGCGGCCACAGGGTGTCATTTACCGACGGCCGGGCTGGGCCGCAGTTCCTCGGTCGGCGCCACCGGCGCCTTGGTGTATTCGAAACGGTTCTGCGGCTTCATCTTGAACGACAGCGCCACACCGATGGCCAGCAGCACGATGCTCACCAGGAACGGCAGCTGCCAGTTGCCGAACTTGTCGATCAGCATGCCGGCCACCACCGGGCTGATGATGGCCGCCATGGCGGAGCCGGTGTTCATCATGCCGGAAGCTGTGCCGGAGTGGTCGGGCGCGATGTCCATGGGAATGGCCCACATCGGGCCGATGGTCATTTCCGAGAAGAAGAAACCGATGGCCAGACACGCCAGGGAAATGTGGATGTTGGTGGTGAACATCAGCGGCACCAGCGACAGCAGCGTCAGGCTCAGGCAGATGGAAACCATCAGGCTGCGGGCCTTGTTCAGGTTATTGGTGCGGGCATAGATACGGTCGCTGACGATGCCGCCCAGGGTGTCGCCGACCACGCCGCCGAAGAACACCGCCGAGGCGAAGATAGCCGTGCCCTTGAGGTCCAGGCCCAGGTTCATGAAGTACATCGGCACCCAGCTCAGCAACAGCCACAAGGTCCAGCCATAGCAGAAGTAGACGATGGTGACCGGCGCCATGCGCTTGAACAGGCGGCCCCAGGGCAGCGGGTCCTTGTTCTTGACCTTGGGGGCTGGCAGCGAGTCCAGCTCTTGCTGGGAAATGCGCGGGTGATCCTTCGGCAGCTCGGTGAACACCAGCGCCCACAACCCCACCCAGACGAAGCTGATGACCGCACACACATAGAACGACTCGCGCCAGCCGTAGGTGGCCATGATCGCGATCATCGCCGCCGGCGCCAGGGCGTTACCCAGGCGAGCGAAGGCATGGGTGATGCCTTGGGCGAAGCCACGTTTTTCCTTGGGTACCCAACGCGACATTGCAGCGGTGGCGGCAGGGAAGGTGGCGCCTTCGCCCAGGCCCAGCAGTACGCGGGCGACGATCAACGAGATGAAACCACCGGCAAGGCCGGTCATCACCGTGGCGGCAGCCCAGATGATGCCGCACACCACCAGGGTGCGCTTGGCGCCAAAGCGGTCACTGACCCAGCCGCCGATGATCTGGAACACCAGGTAGGGGTAGGCAAAGGCAGAGAAGACGATACCGATTTCGGTCTTGGTCAGGTTGAACTCAGGCCCGAAACCGACGGCAGCGGTACTGACGTTGACCCTGTCCAGGTAGGTAATGAAGTACATGGCGCACAGCATGAACAGCACCACCGTGGTGGGGCGCAGACGGAAAAACTTCATGTTCTATCTCCAATTTCTTATTGTTTCCGCAGACGATGCGGAAGTTCGGGATAGTTCGTCGTTCAAGGCGCTGGGCCAGTGGCCACAGCGCACAGTACCGCGTTTTTCACATCAGCCGCGTCGCAGCGGTACCGATTGCCCTCCCAGGTAGTCCATGGCAGCCAGCACGCCACTCGATTGCAGCTTCACGCCCGCCAGTTGCAGGCCCATTTCGCAGCCGGTGAGGGTGGCCATCAGGGTCAGGTCATTACAGTCGCCCAGGTGGCCGATCCGGAACATGCGGCCTTTCATCTTGCCCAGGCCCGTGCCCAGCGACATGTCGAAGCGCTCGTAGATGACCTTGCGCACTGCGTCGGCGTCGATACCCTCGGGGGTCATCACGCCGGTGAGTACCGGGCTGTATACGCTCGGGTCGGCGCACTGGATGTCCAGGCCCCAGGCATTGACTGCGGTACGGCAGGCGTGGGCCAGGCGGTCGTGGCGGGCGAAGACGTTGTCCAGGCCTTCGCCGAGAATCATCTCCAGCGCTTCGTTCAGCCCATAGAGCAGGTTGGTGTTCGGGGTGTAGGGCCAGTAGCCGGTCTTGTTCATCTCCACGATTTCGTCCCAGCCCCAGAAGCTGCGCGGCAGGGTAGCGCGCTTGCTGGCTTGCAGGGCCTTGGGGGAGAGGGCGTTGAAGCTGATGCCCGGCGGCAGCATCAGGCCTTTTTGCGAGCCCGAGACGGTGACGTCCACGCCCCATTCGTCATGGCGATAGTCGGCCGAGGCCAGGCCGGAAATGGTATCGACCAGCAGCAGCGCCGGGTGGCCGGCCGCATCGATGGCCTTGCGTACCGAAGCGATATCGGAGGTGACGCCGGTGCTGGTTTCGTTGTGCACCACGCACACCGCTTTGATGCGATGGCCGCTGTCGGCGCGCAGGTGGCTTTCGATCATGCTTGCATCGACCCCACCGCGCCAACCTTCGATCCCCGGACGCCCGATGAACTGTGGCTTCAGGCCCAGGCTCAGGGCCATTTTCTGCCACAAGGTGGCGAAGTGACCGGTCTCGAACATCAACACTTCGTCGCCCGCACTCAGGGTGTTGCACAGCGCCGCTTCCCAGGCGCCGGTGCCGGAGGCCGGGTAGATCACCACCGGGTGAACGGTTTTGAAGATCTTCTTGATGCCGTCGAGCACCTTCAGGCCCAGCTCGCCGAACTCCGGGCCGCGGTGGTCGATGGTGGGGTAGCTCATGGCCCGCAGGATCCGGTCAGGGACGGGGCTCGGGCCTGGAATCTGCAGGAAGTGACGGCCGGCGGGGTGGAAATCGAGCTTCAACATGGTGACTCCTTTTTGTTTTTGTATTTTGAATGCAAAATACGTTAGCACGGCTTTCCCCTGTGTCAATCCCCAAAAATGGGCTAGAGTTTCCCGTATTTACTGTGGTTTTCGAATAAGAGCGTGCTTTCAAGCGCTTACGATGAGGATTTTGAATGCAAAATAATAACGAGCCCAACACCCCGCCACAGCCCCTGCTGATGCCAAAGCTCGAGCGTCAGCGGTTGCATGACACGGTGGTGGAGCATTTGCGCAACTTCATCACCGAAGGGGTGCTCACGCCTGGCAAGAAACTCAACGAGCGCGAGCTGTGCGACACCCTGGGCATTTCTCGCACGCCATTGCGCGAGGCGCTGAAGGTGCTGGCAATGGAAGGCCTGATCGAAATCAACCCCAACCGCGGGGCGAGCGTTGCGCGCATGTCGGAGCAGGAAATTCGCGAAACCTTCGAACTGATGAGTGGCATAGAAGCCTTCGCTGGCGAGCTGGCCTGCGAGCGCATCACGGCTCAGGAGCTCGACGAGATCAAGGCGCTGCACAACGCCATGGTGGTCAGCAAGAACCAGAATGACCTGCCGGGCTACTACCACCGCAACCGCTCGATCCACGACCTGATCAACCTCGCCGCGCGCAATTCGGCGTTGCGCCAGGTGTACCTGTCGTTGAACCGGCGCATTCATTCGCTGCGTTTTCTGTCCAACCAACAGGCGCCGAAATGGGAGCGTGCGCTGCACGATCACGAGGAAATGATCGTGGCGCTCGAGGTGCGGGACGGCAAACGGCTCAGCCATATCCTGCGCCATCACCTGCTGGAAAAGCGCGACGCGATCATGCTGATGGTGCGTGACGAAGCCGAACACCCCAACTCGATTCGTCGGCGGGGGGCTTGAGCATGGCCCGAAGCCTCGATGCCTTGCTGGCGGACTGCGCCGAGCGTTTGGCGCAACTGCAAGCGCAGCGCCTGATGCTGTATGCCGGCGCGAATTTACCCAGTGCCCGGGCGATGGACGCCTACAACCCGGCGCTGAGTGCCTATCCCGCCATGGGCCCGGCCTTCGCCAAGGAACAGCCGGAAACCGAGCTGGTCAGCGAGCTGGAGTGCTACACCCAAAAGGCAGCGAAGCGGCTGTTCAAGGCCAACTGGGCGCAAGTGCGCCTGCCCAGTTGCACCCTGGCCAACCTGGCGGTGTTTCATGCCTACTGCCAGCCGGGCGACCGAATACTGGCACCCGCGGCCGAGCACGGCGGCCACCTGAGCCAGCGCCGTGGCGGCACGCCAGCAATGGCCGGGCTGGAGGTCGAAGATCTGCCTTTCGATACCGCTACCTGCCGGCTGGATACCGAACGTGCGGTTGCGCAGGTCGAACAGCTACGTCCAAGGCTGGTGGTGCTGGGCCGCAGCATCATGGTCAAGGCCGACGATATCGCGCCTGTGGTGCAGGCCGCCCGTGCCGTCGGCGCCCGAACGCTGTTCGACGCTTCCCACGTGCTGGGCCTGATCGCTGGTGGGGCCTACCCCAACCCGTTCGATGCCGGGGTCGACCTGGTCACCAGCTCCACCTACAAGACCTTGCCCGGCCGACCACAAGGGCTGGTACTGGGACGCAACCCGCAGGATGCCCAGGCACTCGACCGCGTGCTGGATGGGCAAATGCTCGCCAACTACGATGCCGGGCGCCTGGCCTCGCTTGCCGTCACCCTCGATGAAGCCCTGGCCGATGACGGCGCCTATGCACGTGCCATCGTCGATAACAGCGCCGCACTGCATCGCGCCTTGCTGGATATCGACCTGCCGGTAATCGCTGCGCAGGGCAGGGAGGTGCACACCCATCAGTTGTTGCTGCCGCTCTCCGGCAATGTCGACCCACGTGCCCAGATGCTGGCGCTGCAAGCGCACTCAGTGCTTATCGGCACTTGTGTCGATCCTACCCGTGCAAGCCACTACGCCCTGCGCCTCGGCACCCAGTTCATCACCCGCCAAGGTTTGAACCCTACACGCATGCCGGAGGTAGCGAGGCTGCTCGCCCAGGTGTTGCAGGTTGCCCCCTGCGGCCGTTTGCAGGTGCGTGCCGGTATGAGCGAGGCGCACACCCAAGCCGCGATCCGCAATCTGATTAAAAATGAATATTGAATTCAAAATACATAATGGGTAACACTGATGCCTCACCAACAATAAGAGATTCGCCCTGGCAGGGCGAAAGCGAGGAGCGTCATGAGCGAGTTCATTGCAAGAGGCCACCTGACCGTCGCACCCCAGTTGTTGCACTTCATCGAAGACGAACTGCTACCCGGAACCGGCGTGCAGGCCAGCCATTTCTGGAGCACCTTCGACCGCCTGGTGCATGACCTCGCACCGCTCAACCGCGCCCTGCTGGACACCCGCGAACTGCTCCAGGCAAAACTCGACGCCTGGCACCGCACCCACCCTGGGGCCGTGCAGGACAAAGCCGCCTACCGCACCTTCCTGCAATCGATTGGCTACCTGCAACCGGTGCCCAAGGCAGTGGCGGTTCGCACAGCCAACGTCGACAGTGAAATCGCCACCCAAGCCGGCCCGCAACTGGTGGTGCCGGTGATGAACGCCCGTTACGCGCTCAATGCGGCGAACGCCCGTTGGGGCTCGTTGTACGACGCGCTGTATGGCACCGATGTGATCGCCGATGAAGGCGCCACTGCCAGGCAGTCGGGCTTCAACCCGCTGCGCGCCAAAAGCGTCGTGACCTTTGCCCGCGAATTCCTCGACCGCAGCGTGCCCTTGGCCTCGGGAAGCCATGTCGGCTCTACCCGCTACAGCATCGACAACGGGCAACTGCGCGCCACCCTGGCCGACGGCTCGACCACCGGCCTTGCGCATCCAAGTCAATGGTTGGGCTTGCAAGGTGAGGCCAGCGCCCCGAGCGCATTGCTGCTGGTGAACAATGGCCTGCACATCGAGATCCACATCGACGGCACGACGCCCATCGGCAGCCAGGATTCGGCGCATATCAAGGACGTGGTGCTGGAAGCCGCACTCACCACCATCATGGACTGCGAAGACTCGGTGGCTGCCGTGGACGCCGCCGACAAGGTGCTCGTCTACCGCAACTGGCTCGGCTTGATGAAGGGAGACTTGAGCGAAACCCTCGACAAGGACGGCCGCACCATCACCCGTCGCCTCAACCCTCCACGCCAATGGGCCCGTACCGACTGCAGCAGTTTCGCATTGCCTGGCTGTGCGCTGATGCTGGTGCGCAACGTCGGCCACCTGATGACCACCCCCGCACTGCTCGACGGCAACGGCCAGGAAGTGCCCGAAGGCATCGTCGACGCCGTGGTCACCAGCCTTGCGGCCATGCACGACCTGGAGCACCGCCGCAATTCCCGGCAAGGCAGCGTCTACATCGTGAAACCGAAGATGCACGGCCCCGATGAAGTGGCATTTACTGCGCAGTTGTTCGATCGCGTCGAGCACATGCTGGGGCTGCCGGCCAACACCCTGAAGATGGGCATCATGGACGAAGAGCGGCGCACCACGCTCAACCTCAAGGCGTGCATCGCCCAGGCCACCGAGCGCCTGGTGTTCATCAACACGGGCTTTCTCGACCGCACCGGCGATGAGATGCACACGCTGATGGAAGCTGGCCCGATGCTGCGCAAGGGCGATATGAAATCCAGCCGCTGGCTCAAGGCGTACGAGCGCAACAACGTGCTGGTGGGCCTCGAGTGCCAGTTGCAAGGCCGCGCCCAGATCGGCAAGGGCATGTGGGCCATGCCCGATTTGATGCGTGCCATGCTCGAACAAAAAGTCGCCCACCCACAGGCTGGTGCCACCACCGCCTGGGTGCCGTCACCGACTGCCGCGACGCTGCATGCCATGCACTATCACCAGGTCGATGTCGCCGCCGTTCAGGGCCGCATCATCGAGCAGTCCGATGCCGAGGAACTGCTGCGGTTGCAGGACGAATTGCTGGAGGTTCCGCTGGGGGATACCAGCGAGTGGGACGCCAAGGCCATCGCCGAGGAGCTGGAAAACAACGCGCAAGGCTTGCTCGGTTATGTGGTGCGCTGGGTCGAGCAGGGCGTCGGTTGCTCGAAAGTGCCTGATATCCACGATGTCGGCCTGATGGAAGACCGCGCCACCTTGCGCATCTCCAGCCAGCACATCGCCAACTGGCTCCGGCATGGTGTAGTGGACCAGGCCCAGGTGATGGCCGCGCTCAAGCGCATGGCGGTGGTGGTGGACATGCAGAACGCCAGCGACCCCCTGTATCGGCCCATGGCGGCGGATTTCGAGCGGTCGCTGGCGTTTGCCGCGGCGTGTGCGTTGGTGTTCGAGGGGGTGCGGCAGCCCAGTGGGTATACCGAGCCCTTGCTGCATCGGTTCAGATTGAACTACAAGGCTTGAGCAATCGCCTCGTTGCTGGTGTTCAGCGCTGCAACACCAGCACCCGCGACAACACCTCATCCCGATCCACATAGCACCCCTGGAAGTGCCGCGCCCCGCTGGCCGGATCGAAGGCTTCGCGGGCATGCAGCACCCGGCGGTTGTCGAAGCACCACAACTGCCCGGCCGACAACCGCTGGGTCACGCGAAAGCGTGGCTCGCGGGTCATCTGCATGAAGCGTCGATAGGCCAGGTAATAGTCGGGCATCAACTCGGCGGGCAGCTGCAACGGCGCACGCAGGAAGTTTGCCAGGCGAATCTCCTGCACCTCGGCCTGGCCGTCCAGGGCGATCACCGGCGCTGTGCAGCGGTAGTCGCTGTGGCGGTCCTTGTTGCGAAACTCCACCGGGGTTTCGCACAGCAGCCGGTAGGCCTGGGGGGCTTCAGCGCGCAACGCCTCGGCGATGGCGAAACCGTCGACGAATGTGTTTTCGCCACCGCTGGCGTCGTTCACCAGGCAATGCAGGAACTGCAACCCTGGTTGCAGCTCGCGGGTGGGCAGGTCGGTGTGCAGGGGCAGGTTGAAGGCCGTGTAGGCATTGCTGTCGGCGTCGGCCTTTGAGCGCACGTCGAACAGCACGCCGAAGTTGCTTTCGCGCACGAAAGAAATGCGCTTGGCCAGGCCCAGCAAGGTGCCAGGCTCTGTGGGTACACCCTGCAATTGGGTCAGGCCGATATCGCGCACGGCCAGCAGCCACAGCAGCAGGGCGGAGTCATCGTGCATCACGGCGCGGTAGTCGAACACCGGCAGTGCCAGGTCGGATACCCAGCGCTGCTTGCGCGGCCTGGCAGCCTCGCGCTCGGCCAGGCTCTGCGGGTCGTAGGCATGAGCGCGCAGCCAGCCGGGGTCGAAGGTGCTGGCGTGGCCGTCGTCCCAGCGCAGCGACAGGCGCCCGTCATCGGCGATGGCCGCAGCCTTGAGCTGGATATCCTCCGGCACGTCCGCGACTTGGAACACTTGCTCGCGGGTGACGCTGTACACGCATTCGCTACAGGGGCAGTTGTCGCGCAGCCAGAGGTTGTGGAAGGGGCTGACACGGCCGTCCGCCCAGGTCACCGTGATACCGCCGGGGGCGAGTTGGGCGCTGCCCAGGGGGCAGATGAGCGGGAAATTGCGGTAGTCCGCGATCGCGTTCATTTCGTGGGTATTCCTCTGCGGTGGTTGGCGATGCGCTCATGCTGCGGGGGCGGGAGGTGTGCTACAAATGATCTTTCAGCCCTTATGGTTAACCAAAGGTTATGAATAAGCTGGGTCGTTCACTTCCGCCACTGGCGACGCTGCTGCCCTTCGAGGCGACGGCCAGGTTGGGCAGTGTCTCGCGGGCGGCGCAGGAGCTGCATATCACGCAGGCTGCCGTCAGCCGACAGATTCGCGCACTCGAGGCGGACCTTGGGGTGGCGCTGTTCGAGCGGCGTAACCGGGGCGTTCACCTGACTGAGTCCGGGCGCAGCCTGGCGTATACCCTGGGTAATGCTTTGGGTGAGTTGGCCAGTGAGGCCGACCGGCTGCGCGGCGTCGCCGGGGTCAACCAGGTGGTGCTGCTGTGCCAGATGTGCGAGGGCTTCCATTGGCTGATGCCAAGGTTGTCGAGCTTTCACCAGCAGCACCCGGAGATCGAGCTCAAGGTCACCACGCTCATGCGACCGCTGGCGGAGTTCGACGGCTATTTCGACGTGGCCATGCAAAGCAGCAACCGCGACCGTGGCGCGCACCCGTTGCTGTTCAGTGCATCCGATGAAGTCTTTCCGGTGTGTAGCCCGGCCTACCTGGCACGCCAGCCAGGGGGGGTGCTGACCCTCGAGGCATTGGCGCGTTGCACGCTGCTGCATCACCAGACCGTGCCGCAGTACGCGCTGGAGTGGGACACCTGGCTGGCCGCCCATGGCCTGCCGATACCCCAAGGGGCCAAGGCGCTGAGCTTCGACAGCTACTCACTGATGCTGCAGGCCGCCGTATCCGGGCACGGCCTGGCCATGGGCTGGCGGCGCACGGCCGAGGGGATGCTGGCGCGGGGCGAGCTGGTGGCGCCGTTCGGGCAGAAGGTGATGCTGGAGGACGCGCTGTCGGTGTGCATGCGCCATGGCCAGGCCAAGCGACGCGAGACCCAGGCGTTGGCGGCCTGGCTGAGGGCACAGTTGGCGTAAAGGGTGGGGTGGGGCAGGCCGGCATAATGGGTCAGGTTCGACAAGGCTGAGAGAACTATCCCCAAGTATCTCGGTGTGAAATATTTATTTACGTGAACAAGTCGAATTTGTCGCCGAAATTGTAGGCAATTTCCTGATTTGCCAATGATCTCCCGCCCTCTATTGCGGCTGCGGCCTTCGGTGGCTAGGGTCTGTCGGGCGTCGGGTGGCACATCGTGCCCGCTGAGGACAACCCTAAAGCGACGTCGCTCGAACGTCGTCGTTATCAGCCCAATCGTTACCAAGGAGCGGTAATCATGGCTTTCGATGCCTATATCAAAATCGCCGAAATCAATGGCGAAGCACTGGATGATCAGTACGCCAACTGGATCGAGATCATCGGCTACAAGTTCGGCTCCCACCAAAGCACCTCCGCCACCGCAAGTTCGGCGGGTGGCGCATCTTCCGGGCGAACCACGCTCACCCATTTCACCTTTACCAAGTACCTGGATAGCGCCAGTTGCAAGCTGCTCGAGGCGAGCTGCGCCGGCCAGCACCTGAAAGAGGTGACCTTGGTGGTGTGTCGCGCGGGTACTGAAAAGCTCAAGTACTACGAAGTCGTTCTCGAAGAAGTGATCATTGCCGACTACGCCCAAAGCGCCAATTCAGGTGTGCCGATGGAGGTGGTGCAACTCAACTACGGGCGTATCAAGACCACCTACACGCGGCAGAAGCGCCTAGACGGCAGCGCCGGCGGTAATGTGATCGGCGGTTGGGATCGCATCGGCAACAAGAAACACGCGTGAGGTACGAACATGTCCGAGGCACGCAGTTTTATCAATCAACAAGCACAGACGTATGAGTCGCTGAAAGCCGACACGCACATGAATGCGAATCAGCGGGCCAAGTTTGATGTGTTGAATGCGCATATCGTAAATAGCGTCGTTTTCCCTGGCGAACTGGTTATCGTGGGTGACCCGAGTACGCCGTCTTGCACTGCTCATGAAGCATTTCTCATGGGAAAAGCGGCAGGAATTCACCTTGACATCGAGCTACATGGTGGCGGTATTGATGGGTTCTTTCTTGAAAATTTTGAGTTATTACAGAGTCTCCTGAGTCATGCAGCTATGGGGGCAGGTGCAGCAACGGACGGCTGGGCAAGACATATGGATGCGATTAAAAAGACGTTGGAGCAGATTGAGCAATTGCATGGCGCGCACCTAAGCCAAGGCCAAGTCAGAGCGCGTGATGAGTTTTATGCTAAGCGGAAGGCTTTGTTTGTTAGCTTGGATGAACAGCTAGGAAAGGCAACTGCGTTCGGATCGGGGCTGCGCAATAGTGCGTCGATAAAGCGGATGTTAGGAATATCAACCAAAAGTTACCTTGAGACAGGTGAGATATCTAAATATTCGGAAAAAGTTGCTGGGGTTGCTAAAGCCAGCAATTTGATAAAAAAAGGAGCTTATATAGGCTTGGCACTGGATGTGGCAGCAACAGGATTGGCGATTCAAAGAGCATGTGTTCTTGGTAGAGAAGAAGAATGCAGAAAAGCCAAGTTCGTTCTAGGTAGTGGTTTAGTAGGAGGGGCGGGCGGAAGTGTCGCTGGCGGTGCGGTAGCAGGAACTGCGGCTATAGGGCTATGTTCGATAGTGTTTGGTATACCCACAGTTGGTACCGGGGCTATTGCATGCTCTGTGGTCGGTGGCGCGGCTGGAGCTAAGTATTATGGTGAGAAGGGCAAGGAGAGGGGAGAGCAGTGGGGGGAAATTCTTTATGAGAGAGTGACCCCTTGACGAACTTTGAAGCAAACATGCTTGCGCTTTTCTTTTTCGTGCTTTCGGTCGTGGCCTTTTCCGTATTGGTGTACATATCGACTCGCCATATAGACCGCATTGAGTCGTTGCTTTCAAAAAGCCAATTTGTGTCGGGCAACCGAGTGGTCTATTCGCGGGCCGGTCTACTAGGCAAGGTGATGAGAATATGTACAATTTCAACGCTATTGATGATTCCCCGTACTTTTGCCAAGCGAGGTCTCGCTGATCTGCAACAAGTGAAGGAGTTTCCTTTCCAGCTACGGCGTGTGCTGGTAATAACTTGGGGGGTGGCGGTAACTTCTTTGGTCGCTTTTGGCAGTCTGGATTTTTTGGTGGGTAATTCAAACTGAGGGGTTATTCATATTAATCTTTATTGCCGATTGACGGTCCTCGCGAGGTTGCTAGGCAGCCTGACCTGGCCGCGCAATTGTGCGCAAGCCTCGGGCAGTTCCTGGCCTGATTGACTGCTCCGGCTCCTTTTGGGGGAGCCGACGTGCCAGTGATGGGTAGCCTGGCGGCCGGCTCTGTACGAAGAGCCTTGATACTGGGTCATGCTGCGTTGAAAACAGCCTGACGCGCCAGCCCGGTCGGAATGCTCATTTACTTCAGGAAAGTAGAGCGCGACCCCGGCCGTTCCTCGGCTGTTTTCGCCTTGCATGACCTGCGTATCAAGACTTTCTGCAAAGCCTGGAAAAAACGAAGCCCGGTCAATGGACCGGGCTTTGGAGGGGAACACGCTTGGTAGGTCAAGTGGTCGGTTTCAGCCATAAGGGTTAGCTCACACGGCTGAGTTCGACCAGACGATCCGAGCCACCTTCGGCGACGCTGCGCTGATTCAGTACTTCGGCACCGCTGTCGGCAACACGGTTGTTGCGCTCTTGCAGACGTTCTGCACCACCTTCGGCAACGCGGTTGTTACGTTCGATCAGACGGTCGGAACCACCTTCGGCAACGCGATTGTTGCGCTCGATCAGACGGTCAGAACCACCTTCGGCAACACGGTTGTTACGCTCGATCAGACGGTCAGAACCACCTTCGGCAACACGGTTGTTACGCTCGATCAGACGATCAGAACCACCTTCGGCAACGCGGTTGTTACGTTCGATCAGACGATCCGAACCACCTTCGGCCAACGAGTTCAGCGGCTGGGAGATCGCCGCAGCGCTGGAGTGTGCTTGTTGATCGTTGGCTGGCAGGGCGAAGGCATTGGCAGCCAGGATGGACAGACTCAGGCTCAGCAGCAGTTGGCGTTTCATGATTCGGTGCTCCTCGTGGGACGCTGGAAAGTGGGTACGAGGGCAATGCTACTCTTAGTAACTTAATAGAGAAGTTCATAAGGCTAATGGTGACCATCGACGCTTTTGATGGGGCGCAGGATGGCTCTAGATAGGGTGTTTCAGGGCTAGCCTAACCACGTTTGGGCCTATGCCTTCGAAGTCTCGGCCATAACAAACTCGCAAAAAAGCTATGCCGTCATGGTCTCGCTGGCTTGTTCCATGCGGTGTTCGCGACTACAAGAGCCTAGGTGCTCACTAGATGTCCCCCCACACCCTCGCCAGCCGCCGTACCGCCTCTTGCGCCTGTTGCGCCGTGGTGAAGTTGGCAAACCCCATCAACAGCCCCTGGTGTTCCCCCGGCCGCAGGCTCCAGTCACTCAACGCATGTACCGCCAGGCCCTCGGCCTGGGCGGCAGTGGCCAGCGCCTGGTCGCCGGGCGCACCGTGCAGCTGTGCCAGCACATGCAGGCCGCCGGCCTGGGGCTGCACGTGCAGGCGCTTCCCCAGCTGGCTGTCCAGCGCTTGCAGCAAGTAGTGGTGGCGAGTGGCGTAGAGCCCGCGCATACGGCTCAGGTGGCGGGCGAAATGGCCCTGGCCGATGAAGTCCGCCGTGGTCGCCTGGGGCACGATCGAGCCGGGGCCGGGCAGGTGCTCGGCGCTGGCGCGAAAGCGCTCGACCTGGCAACCCGGCACCACCAGGTAGGCCAGGCGCAGGCCCGGGAACAGCACCTTGCTGAAGGTGCCGGTATACAAGACGCGGCCGTCGTGGTCGAGGCTCTTCAGCGCGGGCAGGGGGCGGCCGTGGTAGCGGAACTCGCTGTCGTAGTCGTCTTCGATGACCCACGCCTTGGCCTGTGCGGCCCAGGCCAGCAAGGCCTGGCGCCGTGGCAGCGACAAGGCCATGCCCATCGGGCTCTGGTGGGTCGGGGTGACCACCGCGAAGCGTGCATCGCCGGCCTCGCGTTGACCGTGCGCCACGTCCAGGCCCTGGGCGTCGACCGGCACCGGCTGCAAGCGCATGCCGGCGCGTTCGAGGAACTGCCGGGCGTACAGGTAGCCCGGTTCTTCGAACCAGCCCAGGTCCCCTGGGTGCAGCAGCGTACGGCACACCAGCTCCAGCGCCCCGCGATAACCGGCGGTGACGAACACCTGCTCGTGGCTACAGGCAATACCGCGAGAGATGCCCAGATAGGTGGCGATGGCTTGGCGCAGCTCGAGCAGGCCGCAGGCAGGCGGGGCGAACAGGCCCTGGTTGCCGAGGTTGCGCTGGTTGCGCGCGGCCAGGCGCGCCCAGGTTTTGCGCGGGAAGGCGTCCAGTGCGGGGAGGCCGAGGCGGAACGCTGGCGGTTCCAGGTTGGGCGTGGTTGTGGGGGCCATTGCGGGTGACAGCACATGGCTGGCGGGCTTGGCTTCGACTTGCGGCGTGAGCCCAGGCGCAATGCGCGTGCCCGCCGCCCCCTGGCCGATGAAATAGCCTTCGCCGACCAGCATCTGGTAGGCCAGCTCCACGGTGCCGCGTGCCAGGTTCAGCTCGCTGGCCAGGCTGCGCACCGAGGGCACGCGATCGCCCGGGCGCAGCTTGCCGGTGGCGATCGCCTGGCGGTAGCGCTGGTACAGCTGCAGGTAGAGCGGCGCGGTGTGGGTGCGGTCGGGCTTTAGGTGTTGCAGGTCCATGGCGGAATGTCCCATTCGATTGAGTCGTTCTTGCACCTGTCGACTGGGTCATGATGTTCCTAGAGTGGGCGCCTCGCCACAAGAGTGCCGCACCATGAATCCCTTCCAATTGAGCCATGCCGAGAACGACGCGCAGTACCAGGCGTGCTTCGCGGTGATGCGCGAGTTGCGCCCGCACCTGGCCGATGCCGCCAGTTTCAGCGCCCAGGTCCAGCGCCAGATCGGGCAGGGCTACCGCCTGTTGGTGGCCTGGCAGGACGGCCAGGCCAAGGCCTTGGCGGGCTACCGCCTCCAGGAAAACCTGTTGTTCGGGCGCTTCTTGTATGTCGACGACCTGGTAGCCAGTACCGAGAGCCGTCGTCATGGCCTGGGGGCCCGGCTGATCGATGCCTTGCGCGAGTTGGGCCGTGAGCAGGGCTGCGCGCACCTGGTGCTCGACACCGCCTTGGCCAACGCCCTGGGCCAGCGCTTCTACTACCGCCAGGGCCTGCTGGCCAAGGCGCTGAACTTCAGCCAACCCCTGTAACCTGGAGCGTTCGCATGAACATCCTGCATATCGATTGCAGCCCGCGTACCGGTTCGCTTAGCCGTCGCCTGTCGGCGGCGGTGGTGGCGCACCTGTGCGAGGCGACCTCGCAAGCCTCGGTCAGCCGGCGTGACCTGGGGCATGCGCCCATCCCACACATCGACGACGAATACATGCAGCGCCTGCTGGCGCTACAGGTGCAGCCGCACCCCGCCATGGCCCTTTCCGACGAACTGATCGCCGAGCTTGCGCACGCCGATGTGCTGGTGATCGGCACACCGATGGCCAACCTGGGCGTGCCCTCGGTGTTCAAGGCGTGGATCGACCAGGTGATGCGGGTAGGGCGCACCATCGGCCGTTCGCCTGACGGGCAGAAGATCGGCCTGCTGCGTGACCGTCCGGTGTACATCGCCATCGCTGCTGGCGGCCACTTCAGTGGCCAGCTGGCGAACCAGCCCGACTTTCTCACCCCATACGTGCGAGCGGCGTTTGCCAGCATCGGTCTGCATTCGCTGCATTTCCTGGCGCTGCAAGGCACCGCGCGACTCGACGCCGAGCAACTGCGCGAAGCCGAACAGCAACTGCTGGCGAGCCTTGCCCACGCCATGACGGGAGAGGTTTCATGACCAACCTGCACACGCAAGCGCTCGAACGGTCGCCATCGAAGGTGGTGGTTTGGTTACCGTTGCTGGCCACCTTGGGTTACCCCTTCCTGCTGATGCTGTTCCACACCCAGATCAACCAAGGCAACGGCCCGGCGGCGGTTTTGCTGCTGCTGGTTGCCAGTGCGGTGCCGTTGCTGGGCATGCTCGTCGCCAGCCGACCGGGGTTGCCGTTGGGCCTGCGCCGACTGGCCTACGCCTGCGTGGTGGCGCCAACCTTGTACGTGTTCCTTGGGGTCGTGCAGGCGTTGCTGGGTAGCAGCTTGCCAGACCCATTGGTGTGGTGCGTGCTGTGGTCGTTGGCGGCGCTGTTGGCGGCACGTCGGGGCAGGGTGTTGGAGACCGAGCGGCAGCTACGGCCCGGCCTGGGCCGCTGGCGGGTGGCCCATGGCATCAGTGCACTGGTGCTGTGCCTCTACGTGTTGTTCCACCTGGGCAACCACCTCACCGGCCTGGTCGGCCCGGCACTGCATGCCGAGGTGATGGATGCAGGGCGGACGGTCTACCGGGCGTGGTTCATCGAGCCGCTGCTGGTGCTGGCGTTCGTCTTCCAGGCGGTGAGCGGGTTGTACCTGGCCTGGCACTGGAGCGCTAAGCGCCAGGACCTGTTGCGCACCTTCCAGATCGCCACCGGGGTGTACCTGGCGGTGTTCGTGCTCGGGCACATGAACTCGGTGTTCATCTATGCCCGGACCTACCTGGGTATTCCCACCGACTGGAATTTCGCCACCGGCGCCCCGACCGGGCTGCTGCTCGACCCCTGGAACATCAGGCTGGTGCCGCACTACACGCTGGGCGTGTTCTTCGTCCTCGGCCATCTGCTGGCGGGGCTGCGGGTGGTACTGGAGGCGCATGGTGTAGCGCCGGGGCGGGTGCGGGGTCTGTGGTATGGCGGGATGTTCGCGAGTGCGTTGGTGGCGCTGGCGATCATCGCGGGAATGCTGGGGCTGCGGCTTTGATAGCGAGCACTCGCTATCAAAGCGTCGCAGCATGACCTCAGAACGCGCAGACCCTACCGGCAAGCTCCAGGCGCGTGAAGCTTGCCCCAGGGTCCAGCGCAGTGACTGCCAGCAACTGGTCCAGGCGCACTTCATGCCGCTGGCCTTGCAGGTCGAACACCAGAAACTCTTCCTTGCTTGGCGCCGTGCGGGTGGTCAGCGCCGTGGCGCTGAAGCCTGGGCCGTCGAGCAGTTCGACCTGCAACCGGTAGCCGCGCATGCAGGCGATTTCCAGATAGTCATGCAGGTCGCAGTCCAGTGGCTGGTAGCGGTTGTCCATGGCAGGCCTCCTAGCAGCCTTGCAGCGGGATGATGAAATAACCCTGGCGGGCGATGGCCGCGTCCACCTCGGGGTTGCCCGGTTCGCTGTGGCAGAACAGGCACTGGCTCTGCTGCACATCGGCCTCTTGCACACCGCGTTCAGCCATCCACTCGCGGGCATGGCGGGCGGCGCGCTCGCGGTCGGTGCCCTCGATCAACACATCGAAATGCAGGTAGCGGCCGTCACGGGTGCGTACGTGGGTATCGAAGACACTGACGTTCATCACTTGTTCTCCTTCCAGGTAGCGGGCAGTGACAGGTCGCCCGAGGCCACGTCCCATACGCTGGTCACGCACAACAGCGGGTTGTGAAGGTCGGCATTGACTTGCAGCGCGGCAGTCACGCCGTCGTAGTTGAAGCTTTTCGGAAAGCCCACTGCCGACAGCGGCACGCGGATCTGCGCGGCGTCGTTCTTCACGCTCAGGTCGTAGCCGGGGGAGTCGATGTAGATCGGCGCGCCGGGCCAGGTAGCTGGCAGCTTGGGCTTGGCGCCTTCGGGAATGTCCCGCACCTTCAGGCCCGACGGGCCGCAGCTGGCGTCCTTGCTCAGCACCACCCAGTGCGAGTGCCACAGGCCGCCGTCGTTGGCCTTGTTGCCGTCGCCGTTTTCATCCAGCTGCGGGGTGTCGTCGAAGTCTGGATGCGAGGTGAGCGCCAGGGCGAGGATGCCCGAGCCCGGTTCGAAGCCGACCGCGCCGCTGTCCAGGCTGGTGGGCCATACGTAGCTGTACACCTCGGCACCGGCAAAGCTGCCCTTGGCGCTGGGCACGCGGCTGCCGGCCTTGCCATCGACCAACTGCTCGAACACCAGCTGGTCGCCGTCCTTGAAGACACGGGTGTGCACCAGGTCGAAGGCGGCTTCGACCTTGGGGCTCTTGTCGCTGTGGATGCCACCCGGGCCATGGGCCCAGGCGGAGCCGGTGAGCAGGGCAGCAAGGGTGAGGGCAAGCGGGGCGTATTTCATCAAGGGGCTCCTGTGGATTTTGGTATCGAATCGATACTTTAAAACAGGCTACGCCCAAATAGGCCTTTGTCAATATGGTTTTTAGTCGATACTATATTTCGACAGGAGCGCTACATGACCGACACCCACCTCTTCGACTTGCTCGAACGGCTTTCCAGCCTGACCCGCATCTGGTTCCGCCAGCACCCGCTGCTGGCCGACCTGCAGCCGATCCAGCTCAGTGCGCTGATGTACCTGGCGCGCTGCAACCGCTATTCCAATACGCCCCTGGCCGTGACCGACTACCTGGGCCTGACCAAGGGCACGGTGTCGCAATCGCTCAAGGCCCTGGAGGCCAAGGGGTTGCTGGTCAAGACCCAGGATGCGCACGACCGGCGCAGCGTGCACCTGCAACTCACCGACAGCGCCCGCGCGCTGCTCGACGCCTTGCTGCCGCCGAGCTTCCTGGCCGACGGCCTGGCGCGCATGGGGGAACAGGGCGAGCAGTTGCAGGGGCTTTTGGGGGAGCTGCTGACCCAGGTGCAACGCAGCAGCGATGTGCCGGGTTTTGGTCTGTGCGCCACCTGCCGTTTCCACCGGACCGTCGATGGCCAGCCGTTCTGCGGCCTGACCCAGGAGCCCCTGGACGCAGGCGATGCCGCCTTGATCTGCCGCGAGCACCAGCCGCCCAAGGCCGCCTGAATGCGGCATTTCGTCCTGTGCTCTCGCGGTTGGCCGAAGTGCATCTAGACTGATGCTTCGCACATTGCCGAGGGCCTGTCATGAACCAGTTGGTCTGCGCAGATTTCGACGAGTTTCAAGAGGCCTTCTACAGTGCCCAGGGGCAGTTCCTGCTGCGTCCACGCAAGCCAGACGGCGCGGTCGACGCGCAGCACCAGCGCATTCTGCAAAGCGCCTTGGCGCTGGTTCACGGCGGCACCGACCTGCCGTTGCACCTGGCCGACCTGTGCAAGGTGTGCAACACCTCCGAGCGCACCTTGCGCAACCTGTTCACCCGCCACCTGGGCATGAGCCCGCACCGCTACCTGATGCTGCACCGCTTGCACGTCATTCGCGGGGCGATTCTCAAGGCCAGGCCGGGCGAAACCCTCACCGATATCTGCGCGCGCCATGGCGTCTGGGATTTTGGCCGCTTCGCCGGGCAGTACCAGCGCCAGTTCGGTGAGTTGCCCTCGCAGTCGCTGCGCCAACGCTGCCTACTGCCCACCGATGGCAGGTTTGCCGATTTTACGTAGCCGGTCGTCGGGCAGTATCGGCAGCATCCAGAAAAATACCTGAACGAGCCTGAGGAGTCTGCGATGTCCGAGAAACGCCTGACCAACGCCACCGGTGCCCCGGTGGTCGACAACCTCAATATCCAGACCGCCGGCCCGCGCGGCCCGGCATTGCTGCAGGACATCTGGCTGATCGAGAAACTGGCGCACTTCGACCGCGAGGTGATTCCCGAGCGGCGCATGCACGCCAAGGGGGCAGGGGCCTACGGCACCTTCACCGTGACCGGCGACATCACCCGCTTCAGCCGCGCCAGCCTGTTCGCCGAGGTGGGCAAGCAGACGCCGGTGTTCGTGCGTTTCTCCACCGTGGCCGGCGAGCGTGGCGCGGCCGATGCCGAGCGGGACATCCGCGGCTTCGCGGTGAAGTTCTATACCGATGAAGGCAACTGGGACCTGGTGGGCAACAACACCCCCGTATTCTTCTTCCGCGACCCGCTGCGTTTCACCGACCTCAACCACGCGGTCAAGCGCGACCCACGCACGGGCCTGCGCAGCGCCACCAACAACTGGGACTTCTGGAGCCTGCTGCCCGAGGCGCTGCACCAGGTCACCATCGTCATGAGCGACCGCGGCATCCCGCGCAGCTACCGGCACATGCATGGCTTCGGTAGCCATACTTTCAGCCTGGTCAACGCGGCCAACGAGCGGGTGTGGGTCAAGTTCCACCTGCGTTGCCAGCAGGGCATCGAGAACCTCAGCGATGCCGAAGCCCAAGTGGTGGTCGGACAGGACCGGGAAAGCAATCTGCGCGACCTGTACGAGTCGATCGAGCAGGGCGATTGCCCGCGCTGGACCCTGTGCGTGCAGGTCATGACCGAAGCCCAGGCCAACCAGCACAAGCACAACCCGTTCGACCTCACCAAGGTCTGGCCCCATGGCGACTACCCGCTGATCGAAGTGGGCGTGATGGAGCTCAACCGCAACCCCGACAACCATTTCGCCGAGGTCGAGCAGTCGGCGTTCTCGCCGGCCAACGTGGTGCCTGGCATCGGTTTTTCGCCCGACAAGATGCTGCAGGCGCGGTTGTTCTCCTATGGCGACACCCAGCGTTATCGCCTGGGGGTGAACTTCAACCATATTCCGGTCAACGCCCCGCGCTGCCCGTACCACAGCTACCACCGCGACGGCCAGATGCGCACCGATGGCAACCAGGGTTCGACCATCGCCCATTACCCCAACAGCCAGGGTGTCTGGGAAGACAGCCAGGAGCTGCGCGAGCCGCCGTTGCCGCTCGAAGGCAGCGCGACCAACTGGGACCACCGCGTCGACGTTGACCACTTCGAGCAACCCGGCGACCTGTTCCGCCTGATGAGCCCGGCGCAACGCCAGGCGCTGTTCGACAACACCGCACGGGCCATGGGCGATGCACCCGATGAGATCAAGCGTCGGCATGTGGGCAACTGCACCAAGGCCGACCCGGCCTATGGCGCGGGCGTAGCCCTGGCGCTGGGGCTCGGTTGAGCCGCTAGGGTTTCACCCAGGTTGCCGCTGACCCTTGAGCCACTCGGTCGGCGGCAGCCCCATCTCCTGCACGAAGGCACGGGTCAGCGCCGCTTGCGAGCTGTAGCCCACCGCGTCGGCCACCACCTTCAGCGCAACGCCCTGGCGGATCAGGTCGCAGGCCAGCTTGATGCGCCAGGCGGCCAGGTAGGCGATCGGCGTCAGGCCCACCACCTTGTGGAACTGCGCGGCGAAGGTCGAGCGTGACAGGCATGCACGTTCGGCCAGGCTCGCCAGGGTCCAGTTCTCTTGCGGCTCGCTGTGCATGGCCTGCAACGCCTTGCCCAGGCGCGGGTCGAGCACCGCGCACAGGCTGCCGCGGCTGATCGAGCCGCGGGCAATGGCCTGGCGCACCAGCACGATGAAAATGTATTCGAACAACACCTCCAGGCCCTTGCGGTAGCCGGCCTGCTGCCCCTGGAGTTCCGCCAGCAGCGCCTCGATCACCGGCACCACCGCGCCCAGTTCGTGGAACGGGAAGATCAGGGTGTCGGTGACGCCCAGGGGCGATGCGCGGCCCATGCTGGTGCCGAAGGCGAAGGTGGCGCAGATGATTTCGGCGCGTTGGCCCTCCAGCGGTTGCAGGCGATAGCGGCAGGTACTGGGGCACAGCAGCACGCTCGGGCCGTCCAGTTCCAGGCGTGGGTGGCCGTCGCGCACCAGGGCCAGGCCGCCGTGGGCGACGATATGGATCAGCGCTGTGCCTTCGGGCTTTTGGATATCCAGGGTTTCGCGCACGTTGCCTGCGTAGAACAGCTGCCCGCGCAGGTTGATGCGTTCGAAGAACTGCGACAGTGCATCCATTGTGGAGTCCGGGCAAAAGAATCGGGACGCTGGGGCAAAAGCCGAACCCGGCGCGCAGGCAACATGGTGCTCACTTGGCAGCACGGCCAAGAGGTTATTTCAATCGGAGGACCGTCACAATGAGCAGCACCCTGAACCCGCTGTACCAGGACCCGGCCGAACCTGCGCTGCCGAGCACCGGTTTCACCCTCGACCCCCGCCGCGCCGCGCTGGTGGTGATCGACCCGCAGATCGACTTCCTCAGCCCCAAGGGCGTCACCTAGCCGTACTTCGGCGAATGCATCGAGGAACTGGGCACCGTCGACAACCTGGGCCGGCTGTTCGCCGCCGCCAAGCGCGCCGAGCTGACCGTGGCCATTTCGCCGCACTATTACTACCCCTGCGACCATGCATGGCAGCACGGCGGGCCGCTGGAAAAGATGATGCACGGCATCGACATGTTTGCCCGCAAGGGGCCGTTGACGCTGGAAGGTTTCGACGGTTCGGGCGCCGACTTCATGCCGCAGTTCAAACCGTTCATTCTCGACGGGCGCACGGTGATCTGCTCGCCGCACAAGGTGTATGGCCCGCAGACCAACGACCTGACCTTGCAGCTGCGCAAGCACGGTGTGTCCCAGGTGATCCTTGCCGGCATGTCGGCCAACCTGTGCGTGGAGTCGCACCTGCGCGACCTGATCGAGCAAGGCTTCGAGGTGGTGGTGGTTCGCGATGCCACGGCTGGTGCACGCCTGCCCGAGGGCGATGCCTACCTGGCGGCGCTGGTCAACTTCCGCTTCCTGGCCAATGCCCTGTGGAGCACTGAGCAGGTGCTGGAGCAACTGGCGGGTTGAAGGGCAGGAGATAGTCCCCTAATTCGCAATAACACGTCCTTTTTTGTCCTGCTTATCGCGACGATACATGGCGCTTACCCTGTGTGCATTCCAACACAGGCAAGCGCCTCATGCACATTCCGTCGTCATTCCCGCTGCGCCGCCACCTCGCGGGCCAGGGCCAGAAACGCCTTCATGCCCGCCGACAGGTTGCGCCTGCCTGGGTAGTACAGGCACAGGCCCGGCAGCGGCGGTGTCCAGTCCTCCAGCACACGCAACAGGCGGCCGCTGGCCAGGTCGTCGCGCACGTCCTGCTCCATGAAATAACCCAGGCCAACCCCGGCCAGCACCGCCGCACGCGCAAGGCTCGCTTCATCCAGGGTGATCGGGCCTTGCACCTCGATCTGCTGCGCCTGGTCGCCCTGACTGAAGCGCCAGCGGTACAACGCGCCATCGGGCAAGCGCACACGGATGCAGCGGTGCTGTTGCAGGTCGACCGGCAGCCTCGGCGTGCCGTGCGCTTGCAGGTACTGGTGGCTTGCGACCACCGCGTAGCGCTGTGCCTGGCCCAGGTGCACGCGGATCATGTCGCTGGGCACCAGGTTCGCCACCCGTACGCCCAGGTCGAAGCCGTCGGCGACGATATCCACCAGGCGACCTTCGGTCACCAGGTCTACCTGCATCTGCGGGTAGCGCTGCAGGAACTCCAGCACCAGCGGCGCCATGATCTCCCGCGCAGCGAAGGCCGCAGCGTTGATGCGCAGGGTGCCGGTGGGCTGTTCGCGCTGCTCGCGTACCACCTCCAGCGCATCGCGCACCTCACCCAGCGCCGGGCCCACCTGCGCGACGAACAGCCGCCCGGCATCGGTCAGCGACACGCTGCGTGTGGTGCGGTTGAACAGGCGTACGCCCAGGTTCGCCTCGAGCTTGCCGATGGCGTTGCTCAGCGCCGTGGTGGACATGCCTAGGTCGATGGCTGCCGCGCGGAAGCTGCCACGGCGGGCGATGGCCAGGACGGCGTCCAGGTCGTTGAGGCTGAGGCGTTCCATGGTGGCGGCTCGTCTGGGCAAAGCACCGATTCTATCTGTATTCACTCACCGAGGATTCAACGATGAACCTGCAACTGCAAGACAAACGCGTATTGGTCACCGGCGGCAGCAAAGGCCTGGGCAGGGCCACGGTCGAACTGTTCGAGGCACTGGGCGCCCAGGTACTGACCTGCGCCCGGCAACGCCCGGCCGACATGCCGTCGGCGCGTTTCGTCGAGGCTGACCTCACTACCTTGCAAGGCTGCGAGGCGTTGGCAGGCGAGGTGCAGCGCCAACTGGGCGGCGTGGATGTGGTCGTGCATGTGCTGGGCGGCTCCAGTGCGCCGGGCGGCGGCGTGCTGGCGCTGGACGAAGAACAGTGGCGCAACGAGCTCGACCTGAACCTGTTCCCGGCCGTGCGCCTGGACCGCCTGCTGCTGCCGGGCCTGCTCGCCCAGGGGCGTGGGGTGATCGTGCATGTCTCATCGATCCAGCGTGTGCTGCCACTGCCCGAGGCCACCACGGCCTACGCGGCGGCGAAGGCGGCGCTGTCGACCTACAGCAAGAGCTTGTCCAAGGAGGTTTCGCCCAAAGGGGTGCGGGTGGTGAGCGTGGCGCCGGGGTGGATCGAGACCGAGGCCTCCGTGGCCCTGGCTGAGCGCCTGGCCTTGCAGGCCGGTACCGACTATGAGGGTGGCAAGCGCATCGTCATGCAGTCGCTGGGCGGCATCCCGCTGGGGCGCCCGGCGCTGCCGAGTGAGGTGGCCAACGTGATCGCCTTCGTCGCCTCGCCGCTGGCGGCGTCGATCACCGGGACCGAGTTTGTCGTCGATGGTGGGACGGTGCCGACGGTGTAGTGGGGAAGGCGGCGCCTGGCACCGGCCCTGCCGGTGCTAGTCAACGCAGCGCGTCAGACTTCCCTTACGCTGAATGCAGCGCAAGGGCACTCCAGCGTCAGATCACCTTCACCGCCCGCCCGATGAATTGGATAGGCCCGGTAGGCTTGCCGGTCGGCGAGCCGGTCGGGGCTTCGAGGGTCAGCTCGAACAGCTGGTTGGGCGCCAGGGGAGGGAGCTTGTGCAGCGGCACCGAGAGAATTTCCCCCGGCTTGACCAGCCCCAGCGAAACCGGGCCTTGCCAGTCCTCGCCCTTGGTCCAGAACTCCAGCGCCTTGTCGCTTGGAACCGGGGTGTCGCCAAGGGGAATCAGCTGGATCTCCCGAGGGTCGGACGCCTGCACCACCCAGCCCGGCGCCTGGCTGTTGGGCGCTACCAGCACCACCAGGTAGGTGGTTTGTGGTTTGGGTGCGATCAGTAAGGTCACCGCCAAGGCCAGCGCGGCGGCTACGCTGGCGGCGGTCAGCCCGCGCCAAAGGGCCAGGCGGTCCCACCATGAAGTCGTTGGCAACGGGGACGCTTTTTCGGCGCCAAGGCTGCGCTGGATGCGTTGCCAAAGCTGTGGGGCAGGGGGCTGCGGTTCGGCCAACTCGGTCAGCTCGAACAGGCGCCGCTCCCAGGCATCCACCGCGCTGCGCAGCTGCGCGTCATGGCCCAGGCGCTGCTCGAGTTCAGCCCGTTGCTGCGCCGACAAGGTGCCCAGCACATACTCACCCGCCAACTGGTCGAGGCTGTCGGGCTGTTCATCATCACGCTCGATGCTCATCCCATGCACTCCCGCAGCGCCGCCAGGCTGCGCTTGATCCAGGCTTTCACCGTACCCAGCGGCGTGTTGAGCCGTTGGGCGATTTCCGCATGCGAGCAGCCGTCTACATAGGCATGCAGGATGCAATTGCGCCGCGCAGGTTCCAACCGCTCCAGGCAATGCTGGATGCGGCTGGACGGCAGCTCGAAGTCCGGCGTGCTGGTCGGCTCCTGCACATCGTCGACCGCCACTTCCCGGGCACTGTCACGTACATGGTTCAGTGCCAGGTGGCGCGTGATGCTGTACACCCAGCCCCGTGCCGAACCGCGCGCCGGGTCGAAGCTGGCGGCGCGGTTCCACACGCGAATGAAGGTGTCGTGCACGATGTCCTCGGCCAGCCCGCGATCACGCGCGATGCGCAAGGCCACGCCCAGCAGCCGGGCGCTTTCCTGCTGGTACAACGCGCGCAGGGCTTGCCGCTCGTGCCGCGCGCAGGCGGCGAGGCACGCTTCGTAGTCGAAACTGGGTTCAGGCAAGGACAAAGTGGCGCGCTCGTCGACGGGTGATGTTCGCCCCGGCCGCCTGGGCCGGGTTTTGCCAAGAGCGTAGACCACTTTGCCTCACCACGAACCCGCGCTTCAGTTTGCCGCCCAGAAGATGTAGTCGGCCTGGTACTTGACCACTTCCTGCTTGCCCTTGGTGGCGGTGGTGCAGGCGCTGCTCGGGGCTACGCCGCCTTTGGTGGCCAGGCGCTGGATATAAGCCACGCCGTTCATCGCGCCCTGGCCTTCGGCGGGGTTGGCCTTGACCAGCTGGAACGGAATGTCGCCCGTGCCAGCCGGTGCAACTGCCAACTGGGTGCCGGTGACTTTCGAACCGTCCTTGGCCTGCCAGGTGGCGGGCGGGCCGAAGTAGCTGCCAACGGCCTTGCCGCTGCGGTCGTTGAGCACCGCTTTCGGCCCGACGAAGGTCCACTCGGTCTGGCCGGCGGCGTTCGGCTTGTCGCGGCATTCGTAGGTGATCTCGCCGACGCCGACGGTTTCCAGCATCACTTTGTGGCCTTCTGGGACCTTGACGGCATCGGGTACGGAGGCGGCGTGCACGGTGAACGAAAGGCTGCCTGCGAGCAGGGCAGTGGCCAGGGAACGAGGCATGTGGTTCATGGCGGTATCTCCTTATGGGAATGGGCAGCCGCAGGGCTGCTACCGGGTACTACCCGCCAGCCAGGGGTTTGGATGCAGTCGCTTGAAAAAAATTATTCGAGCTTGGCGCAGGGCCGTTCGCCTCTGTCTGAAAGGGCAAGACTTCCCCCGGCGAAACCCGGATAATCGCGGCCATTTCGTTTTGCTGCTACCCGGTGCCCCGCATGGAAATCAAGGTCAACTTTCTCGACAACCTCCGCCTCGAAGCCAAGTTCGACGACTTCACGGTGATTGCCGACCAACCGATCCGCTACAAGGGTGACGGTTCGGCGCCGGGGCCGTTCGACTATTTCCTGGCGTCCTCGGCACTGTGCGCGGCGTACTTCGTCAAACTGTACTGCCAGACCCGCGACATCCCCACCGAGAACATCCGCCTGTCGCAGAACAACATCGTCGACCCCGAGAACCGCTACAACCAGACCTTCAAGATCCAGGTCGAGCTGCCAGCGGACATCAGCGAGAAGGACCGCCAGGGTATCCTGCGTTCGATCGACCGCTGCACGGTGAAGAAAGTGGTGCAGGCCGGGCCCGAGTTCATCATCGAGGAAGTCGACAACCTCGATGCCGACGCCCAGGGTCTGCTGGTGCTCGATGCGGACCCGGCCGCCAGCACCTACATCCTTGGCAAGGACCTGCCGCTGGAGCAGACCATCGCCAATATGTCTGGCCTGCTGGCGGGCCTGGGCATGAAGATCGAAGTCGCCTCCTGGCGCAACATCGTGCCCAACGTCTGGTCGCTGCACCTGCGCGATGCCCATTCCTCGATGTGCTTCACCAACGGCAAGGGCGCCACCAAGGAGAGCGCCCTGGCCTCGGCGCTGGGCGAGTTCATCGAGCGGCTGAACTGCAACTTCTTCTACAACGACCAGTTCTGGGGCGAGGAAATCGCCAACGCGCCGTTCGTGCATTACCCCAACGAGCGTTGGTTCATGCCCGAGCAAACCCAGGTGTACTGCGCCCATGAATACACCTTGAGCAACCTGCGCTTCGCCAAGGCGGTAGAACCCCAGAACCCGCACGTTCTC
>NZ_JBNNVR010000066.1:0-30874 GCF_050280645.1 Pseudomonas sp. NPDC089554 | reverse complement strand
TCTGCGCCAGGGCCGCGTCGGTCTGCTCGCTGTCCTTGACCAGCGGCTCGGCCGGTTTGACCGTGACCGGGCGCTCGTCACCGATGGGAATCGGCATGGCCAGCAGGCGGTAGGCTTCGACGGCCATGAACACGTCGGAGGCCTTTACGCTGACCTTGAAGTCGTGGAAATCCAGGCGGTCGAGGTGCTCGACATGGCGCAGCGCCGACTCGACCAGCGCGGCTGGGGTCGGCTCGCCGTACTTCTTCTGCAGGTCTTTTTCCAGAGAGCCGGCGTTGACCCCGATGCGAATCGGAATGCCCCGGTCTCGTGCGGCATCGACCACCGCACGCACGCGGTCTTCACGGCCGATGTTGCCAGGGTTGATACGCAGGCAGTCGACACCGAGCTCAGCCACACGCAGGGCGATCTTGTAGTCGAAGTGGATGTCGGCGACCAAAGGCACGCTGACCAGTTGCTTGATCTTGCCGAAGGCTTCGGCGGCGTCCATGTCCGGCACCGAGACGCGAACGATGTCCACACCGGCATCGACCAGGCGCTGGATCTGCCCCACGGTAGCGGCCACGTCGTTGGTGTCGGTGTTGGTCATGCTCTGCACCGCAATCGGCGCATCGCCACCCACCGGCACATTGCCGACCCAGATTTTCCGCGATTCGCGACGTTTGATCGGAGATTCGCCGTGCATGACTTACTGTCCCAACTTCAGGCGAGCGGTCTCGCCACTGGTGAACGGGGCTACGTCGACCGCCTGGCCGTTGTAGCTGACCTGCGCGCCACGGGCGAAGCCCAGACGCACCGCGAACGGCGGCTTGCCGGTCAGTTCCAGGCTGTCGCCCTTGCGCTTGATGGCGCTGAACAGCACCTTGCCGTTGCCGTCGGTGACCTGGGTCCAGCAGTCGGCGCTGAACCGGATCGCGACACGGCCATCGCCAGCGGGCAGTACGCTCGGCTGAGCGGCTGGCGCAGGGGCAGCGGCAACAGGCGGGGTAGTAGGCGCTGCCGGGGTAGCAGGTGCGGGAGTAGCAGGTGTATGAGGCTGCGCCGCCGCGACGGCCGGGACCTCTGGCGCAGCGGGGGTAGCAGGTGCGGTGTTTGCAGTGGCGTCCGCAGTGGTTTCCTGGGTTTGCTCGCCCGCCGCAGGCTCAAGCGGCAACGGCGCGCTTTCCGGCTGCTGGCCAGCGCTCACGGCCTGGTCTTCAGGCTCGTCCAGGGGGTGGATCTGGGTGGTGCCATCGGCGCTCTCGACCTCGACGTGTTCCAGGGCGATCTTGGCCAGGTCCTTGGTACGCAGGCTGCCTTGGTCTTGCCACCAGAAGAAGCCACCACCGATCACCGCCACCAGCAGCAGCAGGCTCACCACTCGCAGGATATTGTGGGAAAGCCGCACGGGCTCTTCGATACGCCCCAGCGCATGCACGTCGCTGCCCTTGGCGTGGGTGCCGGTGACCTGGTCGAAGGCCTCGACCAGCGGCGCCTGGTCCATGTCCATCAGCTTGGCGTAGGCGCGGATGTAGCCACGGGCGAAGGTATGCCCGGGGAGCTTGTCGAAGGCACCGTTTTCCAGGTTGTTCAGCGAAGTTACCGTGAGGTTGAGCTTGCGGGCCACTTCGGCCTGCGACCAGTCGCGGGTTTCGCGGGCCTGGCGCAAGACTTCACCGGGGTTCTGGCGAGTCGCTGCTGCTACTTCTGGGTGCGCGGCTTTCATCGTTGCTCCGACAGGTATTGCTGATATTCCGGCGTACCGGGATAAAGTCGTTGTAATTGCTGGCCCAGCTCGGCTGCGTTGCCGTGTTCTTCGAAGACGCGGGCAAGGCGGCTGCCCAGCAGCAGGCTGCGGGCATTGGGGTCGCTGTGCTGGCTGAAGCGATCGTAATAGTCCCGAGCGGGCACATAATGCCTGTTTTCGTAGGACAACTCAGCCATTTCAAGCAGTGCCCCGGGTTGACGCTGGTTGAGCTGCAGGGCCTTGGTCAGGTATTCGTGCGCCTGTTCGCGGCGCCCCTGCTTCAAGGCGGTCAAGCCAAGGTTCTCGTAGACCCGGGAACGCTCAGGATACAGGGTATCGGCGGCGGCTTGGCGAAAGATCTGCTCGGCCTGGTGAAACTGGCCCTGAGCATATAGGAAACTGCCGTAGTTGTTG
The DNA here is from genome assembly GCF_050280645.1 of Pseudomonas sp. NPDC089554. Lineage (NCBI taxonomy): Bacteria > Pseudomonadati > Pseudomonadota > Gammaproteobacteria > Pseudomonadales > Pseudomonadaceae > Pseudomonas > Pseudomonas sp. NPDC089554. Next base: position 28,734 of record NZ_JBNNVR010000066.1, on the reverse strand, counting down.
CGGATGCGGGTGTCGTCGGGGCGTGCGGCCAGGGCTTTGCGAAAATGTGCTTTAGCCAGCTCGGGCTCGCCTTCGGCCTGGAACACCAAAGCCAGGGCGGCATGTGCGTCGGCGTCGCGAGCATTCAGCTCGAGCGCCTTGACCAAGGGGGCCTTGGCCTGACCGGTCAAACCTTGTTGCAAATAGCCCAGGCCCAATTGCACGTAGGCGCGCCCTGCATCGACCCTACCCTGGCGACTGGCCAGCGGGTCACCTGCGCCGCCAGACACGCAACCGGCCAACAGCGCAAGCGTGAGGATCGACAGCACGGCACGCAGGGTCATGGGAGGCCCCAGGTCAGTGGCGCGCTGCGCTGTCTTGCTGCTCGCCTTCGGCGCTCAGCTGGCGCACGGCAATGTAGCGCTCGCTACGGCGGGTGCGGTCCATGACCTGGCCAACCAGCTGGCCGCAGGCGGCGTCGATGTCTTCACCACGGGTGGTACGGGTGGTGACGTTGAAGCCGCCGTGGTGCAGCAGGTCCTGGAAGCGGCGGATGGCATTGTTGCTCGGCCGCTCGTAGCCCGAGTGCGGGAACGGGTTGAACGGGATCAGGTTGATCTTGCACGGCACATCGCGCAGCAGCTCGATCATCTGTGCGGCGTGCTCAGGCTGGTCGTTGACGTCCTTGAGCAGGGTGTACTCGATGGTGAGCACGCGCTTGCCGCCGAGGGTGGACATATATCCCATGCACGACTCCAGCAGCATCTTCAGCGGGTACTTCTTGTTGATCGGTACCAGCTTGTTGCGCAGCTCGTCGTTCGGCGCGTGCAGCGACAGCGCCAGGGACACGTCGATGTGCTTGGCCAGCTCGTCGATCATCGGCACCACGCCCGAGGTGGACAGGGTGACGCGACGCTTGGAAATGCCATAGCCCAGATCTTCCATCATGATCTTCATGGCGGCGATGACATTGTCGAAATTCAGCAGGGGCTCGCCCATGCCCATCATGACCACGTTGGTGATGGCGCGGTCGATCTTGGCCGGGACGGTCCCGAAGGATTTGTTCGCAAGCCACACCTGGCCGATCACTTCGGCGGCGGTGAGGTTGCTGTTGAAGCCTTGCTTGCCGGTGGAGCAGAAGCTGCAATCCAGGGCGCAGCCAGCTTGGGACGACACGCACAGGGTGCCGCGATCGTCGGTGGGGATGTAGACGGTTTCAACGCAGCTGCCGGAGGCAACGCGGACCACCCACTTGCGGGTGCCGTCGGCGGAAATATCTTCGCTGACCACTTCCGGCCCCCGAATCTCGGCAGCGGCCTCGAGCTTTTCGCGCAAGGCCTTGCCGACATTGGTCATGGCGGCGAAATCGTCGACGCCATAGTGGTGAATCCATTTCATCACCTGGCCGGCACGGAAGCGTTTCTCCCCGATCGAGTCGAAGAATTTTTCCATTTCCTGCAGGGTCAGGCCCAACAGGTTGATTTTGCCAGTAGATGTCGTCATGGATTCACCCTCACCCGTAAGCTTTCGCTTAGCGAGTGGTTACCTCGGTAGCAGCGAAGAAGTAAGCGATTTCGCGAGCAGCAGCAGCTTCGGAGTCCGAACCGTGAACGGCGTTGGCGTCGATCGACTCGGCGAAGTCGGCACGGATGGTACCGGCAGCAGCTTCTTTAGGGTTGGTAGCGCCCATCAGCTCACGGTTCAGAGCAATGGCGTTTTCGCCTTCCAGAACCTGAACAACGACCGGGCCGGAAGTCATGAAGGCAACCAGGTCACCGAAGAAGCCACGCGCGCTGTGCTCAGCGTAGAAGCCTTCGGCTTCGGCCTTGGACAGTTGCTTGATTTTCGAGGCAACGATTTTCAGGCCCGCTTTTTCGAAGCGAGTGGTGATCTCGCCAATGACGTTCTTGGCAACGGCGTCAGGCTTAATGATGGAGAAAGTACGTTGAACAGCCATGGAAAACTCCAGAATTTGAGTGATGCGAAAAATTAAACCCGCGAATTATACGCGGGTTCTAGGGGAATGCCTAACCTGCAGGACACGCTCAGTCGGCTTCTTCGATCCAGGCCGCCTGAATGGCCTCGAGCACCTTCTCACCGCCGCGGGACGGATCGTCGCTGAATTCTGGCAAGGCCAGCACCCAACGGTGCAGATCGACGAAATTCACGTAACGAGGATCGACTTCCGGCTTGCTTTCTGCAAGTTGGATGGCGATCTCAAGTACATCAATCCATTTCAAAGTCATGCTGAACCCTCAGTGCGGCGCTTCTGCGGCATGGTTGAGCGAATATTTCGGGATCTCGATAGTGAGGTCCTGGTCGCCCACGACTACCTGGCAACCCAGGCGCGACTGCGCTTCCAGGCCCCACGCCTTGTCCAGCATGTCTTCTTCCAGCTCATCGGCCTCCTCGAGGGAGTCGAACCCCTTGCGCACGATGCAGTGGCAAGTGGTGCAAGCCTTGACGCCGCCGCAGGCGCTTTCCATCTCGATGTGATGGTCATGGGCCAGCTCCAGGATGTTGGTCCCGGTCGCCACGTCCACGGTCAGCCCCTCGGGGCAGAATTTTTCATGCGGCAGGAATGTCACCAGCGGCATCGGTTACTCCTCGATCTCATTCAGGTTGCGCCCGGCCAGTGCGGCTTTGACCGTCGAATCAAGGCGACGGGCGGCAAAAGCATCGGTCACCTGCGACAGACGCTTGGTCTGCTGCTCGATGGCAACGCCATCGGTGCCGCTGAGCAAATCACGCAGTTCTTGCATCTGGAAGTCGATGGCCTCGCGCTCCTCAAGGCTGAGCAGGCGCTCGCCATCGGCGTCCAGAGCGCCCTGCACCGCTTCGAGCAGGCGTTCGCCGTCAACCTGGTGCTCACGCAACTGGCGCGCCTGCTTGTCGGAGCCGGCGTGCTCGAAGGAGTCCTTGAGCATGCGCGCGATCTCGCCATCGGTCAGGCCGTAGGATGGCTTGACCTGGATGCTCGACTCAACGCCCGAGCCCAGCTCGCGGGCCGCGACGCTGAGCAGACCATCGGCATCGACCTGGAAGGTCACGCGGATCTTCGCCGCACCGGCGACCATCGCGGGAATGCCACGCAGCTCGAAACGGGCCAGGGAGCGGCAGTCGCTGATGAGCTCGCGCTCACCCTGCAGCACATGGATCATCATGGCCGACTGGCCATCTTTATAGGTGGTGAACTCCTGGGCGCGGGCCACGGGAATCGTGGTGTTGCGCGGGATCACCTTCTCCATCAGGCCGCCCATGGTCTCAAGACCCAGCGACAGCGGGATGACATCGAGCAACAGCAGCTCGCCACCCTCGCGGCGGTTGCCGGCCAGGGTGTCGGCCTGGATCGCGGCGCCGATGGCGACCACCTGGTCGGGGTCGATGGAAGTCAGCGGGGTACGACCGAACAGCGCGCCCACGGCTTCACGCACGCGCGGTACGCGGGTAGAGCCACCGACCATGACCACGGCTGCAACCTCTTCCAGCTCTACGCCACTGTCACGCACCGCGCGACGGCAAGCCTTGAGGCTGCGGGCAACCAGCGGCTCGATCAGGGCCTCGAACGCAGCGCGGCTGAGTTCGCCCTGCCAGGCGCCATGGCTGAGCTTCACCACTTCGGCGTCGGTCAACGCTTCTTTCGCCGCACAGGCAGTTTGCAGCAGTTGACGCTGAGCGGACGGGTCAAGGTCGGAAGACAGGCCGGCCTGCTCGATGATCCAGCCAGCAATGGCGTGGTCGAAGTCATCGCCACCCAGGGCGCTGTCGCCACCGGTGGCCAGCACCTCGAAGACACCAGCGGTAAGACGCAGGATGGAAATATCGAAGGTACCGCCACCCAGGTCGTAGATGGCCACCAGGCCTTCAGCGTTTTGGTCAAGGCCATAGGCCACGGCGGCAGCGGTCGGTTCGTTGAGCAGGCGCAGCACGTTCAGACCGGCCAGGCGCGCAGCGTCCTTGGTGGCCTGGCGCTGGGCATCGTCGAAGTAGGCAGGCACGGTGATGACCGCGCCCACCAGCTCGCCGCCGAGGGTTTCTTCGGCGCGCTGGCGCAGCACCTTGAGAATGTCGGCCGACACTTCCACCGGGCTCTTCGGCCCCTGGACGGTGTCGATGAACGGCATGTGCGACTCACCACCGACAAAGCGGTACGGCAGCTGCTCGCCCAGTTGCTTGACGTCAGCCAGGCCGCGCCCCATCAGGCGCTTGACCGACAAAATGGTGTTCAGCGGGTCGCTGGCGGCAGCGGCACGGGCAGCCTGGCCGACCTCTTGAGCGCCTTCGAGGTAGCGCACCGCGGACGGCAGGATGACCTCGCCGCGGGCATCGGGCAGCGGTTCGCTGCGACCGCTGCGCACGGCAGCGACCAAGGAGTTGGTGGTGCCCAGGTCGATACCCACCGCCAGGCGACGCTGGTGCGGCTGGGGGCTCTGACCGGGTTCGGCGATCTGCAGTAGGGCCATGCTTATCTGAATACCTTAGGCGTCATCACGGGTAACGCCGGGGTTAATCGTCGAGGCGCTCTTCCAACTGGCGCACTTCTTGGGCGAGCTTGTCGAGAAACTGCATGCGGCGCATCAGGCGTTCGGCCTTGTCGCGCTCGGCAGCTTGATCCCAGCAGGCGGCGAAATCGTCGTTGAGCGTATTCTCGGCGGCCTTCAGGCGCTTCTTGAACACGGCAACGCCGTCCAGGTCGGCTTCGTCCTGCAGCTCTTCTAGCTCTTCTCGCCACTGCATCTGCTGCAACAGGAAGTCCGGGTCGTGCACGGTAACTTCCTGGGGCACTTCATGGCCGCCGATGGCCAGCAGGTAGCGGGCGCGACGCGGCGCACTGCGCAGGGTCTGGTAGGCATCGTTGAGCGCGGCGGACTTCTCCAGCGCTACCCGTTGCTCGCGCTCGGAAGCGTCGGCAAAACGGTCCGGGTGAACCTCGCGGGCCAGCTCGCGGTAGCGGGTGGCCAGCTTGTCGAGGTCAAGACGGAAGCTCGGCTGAAGGTCGAACAGGGCAAAGTGACAAGGAGTACCCACATCAAGCCTCAGACATTGAAGCTTTCGCCGCAGCCACACTCACCGCGTACGTTGGGGTTGTTGAACTTGAAGCCTTCGTTCAACCCTTCCTTGACGAAGTCCAGCTCGGTGCCATCGAGGTACACCAGGCTTTTCGGGTCGATGATGACCTTCACGCCGTGGTTCTCGAACACCGTGTCTTCGCTTGCCAGCTCGTCGACGAACTCCAGCACGTAGGCCAGGCCCGAGCAGCCGGTGGTGCGCACGCCCAGGCGGATACCTTCACCCTTGCCGCGCCCGTCGAGGGAACGGCGAATGTGGTTGGCGGCGGCTTCTGTCATGCTGATAGCCATCGGAACTCCTTAAGACAGGTGTCTCAGATCAAGCCTTTCTTCTGCTTGTAGTCGCGCACGGCCGCCTTGATGGCGTCCTCGGCGAGTACCGAGCAGTGGATCTTCACCGGCGGCAGTGCCAGTTCTTCGGCCAGCTGGGTGTTCTTGATGGTCTCGGCCTCGTCCAGGGTCTTGCCCTTCATCCACTCGGTGGCGAGGGAGCTGGAGGCGATGGCCGAACCGCAGCCGTAGGTCTTGAACTTGGCGTCTTCGATGATGCCTTGCTCGTTGACCTTGATCTGCAGACGCATCACGTCACCGCACGCTGGGGCGCCGACCATGCCGGTACCGACATCCGGGTCCTCGGCGTTCATCTTGCCGACGTTGCGTGGGTTTTCGTAGTGGTCGATGACCTTTTCACTGTATGCCATGGTGCAATTCCTTCCTCATCAGGGAGCCGCTCTTGCCGGCGACTGCTTAGTGGGCGGCCCACTCGATCTTGGAGATGTCGACGCCGTCTTTGAACATGTCCCACAGCGGCGACAATTCACGCAGCTTGTTCACCGCTTCGACGACTTTCTGCGCGGCGTAGTCCACTTCTTCTTCGCGGGTGAAGCGACCGAAGGTGAAGCGGATCGAGCTGTGCGCCAGTTCGTCGTTGCGGCCAATGGCGCGCAGTACGTAGGACGGTTCCAGCGAAGCGGAGGTACAGGCCGAGCCCGAGGACACGGCGATGTCTTTCAGGGACATCAGCAGCGACTCGCCTTCGACGTAGTTGAAGCTCAGGTTCAGGTTGTGCGGTACGCGGGCAGTGGCGCTGCCGTTGACGTACAGCTCTTCCAGGTGAGAGACCTGCTTGAAGAAGCGGTCGCTCAGGGCCTTGATGCGAGCGTTCTCGCTGGCCATGTCCTGCTTGGCAATGGCGAAGGCCTCGCCCATGCCGACGATCTGGTGGGTGGCCAGGGTGCCCGAACGCATGCCGCGCTCGTGACCGCCGCCGTGCATGGTGGCTTCCAAGCGCACGCGCGGCTTGCGGCTGACGTACAGCGCGCCGATGCCTTTGGGGCCGTAGGTCTTGTGGGCGGAGAACGACATCAGGTCGACCTTGAGCGCTTGCAGGTCGATCTCGACCTTGCCGGTCGACTGAGCGGCATCGACGTGGAACAGCACGCCGCGTGCGCGGGTGAGTTCGCCGATCGCGGCGATGTCGTTGATGGTGCCGATTTCGTTGTTCACGTGCATCACCGACACCAGGATAGTGTCGTCACGCAGGGCCGCCTCGACCATGGCCGGGGTGATCAGGCCGTCTTCGCCAGGCTCAAGGTAGGTGACTTCGAAGCCTTCGCGCTCGAGCTGGCGGGTGGTGTCCAACACCGCCTTGTGCTCGATCTTGGAGGTGACGATGTGCTTGCCCTTGGTGTGATAGAAGTGCGCGACACCCTTGATTGCCAGGTTGTCGGACTCGGTAGCGCCGCTGGTCCAGACGATCTCGCGCGGGTCGGCATTGACCAGGTCGGCGACCTGGCGACGGGCGTTCTCGACCGCCTCTTCGGCGCGCCAGCCGAAGACGTGGGAGCGCGATGCCGGGTTACCGAAGTTCCCGTCGACCAGCAGGCAGTCGGCCATTTTCTGGGCGACACGCGGATCAACCGGCGTGGTCGCGGAGTAATCGAGGTAGATCGGCAACTTCATTGAGTATCTCCTATCAGGCGGTGGCGTCGGCGCTCGTCGCTACGGGGGTTCAGTCGACGGCGGACGTCTCAATCTTGTCCAACTGGGCAGCACGACCGGCGACACGTCGCAGGTCCTGGCGCTGGGCGACTTCCTGCACCTCACGGCGCATGACGAGGTCGGCCAGGCTGATGCCGCTGAGGAATTCATGGATCTGCTGGCTGAGATCGCACCACAGGTGGTGGGTCAGGCAGGTATCACCGGCGTGGCAATCCCCAAGGCCTTGGCAACGGGTGGCATCGACCGACTCGTTGACCGCATCGATGACCTGGACCACCTGGATGGTGTCCATATCCCGCGACAGCTGGTAGCCGCCACCCGGGCCGCGAACGCTGGAAACCAGGTTGCTGCGGCGCAGCTTGGCGAACAGCTGTTCCAGATAGGAGAGGGAAATGCCCTGGCGCTCGGAAATGTCGGCCAGAGACACCGGCCCATGCTTCGCGTGCAACGCCAAGTCGAGCATGGCAGTCACGGCGTATCGGCCTTTGGTAGTCAGTCGCATGGCTAATGGGTACCACGGGAGTTACAGGATGTGAGCGAGTATGCGATTCCCGAGCATTTAAGTCAACTATAAGACCTAGTGCTTTAGTCGGGTTTGCAGCGGGAAGGCGGCCGCGACTATAGCAGAACAGGGGCGTAATCACACGCCCCATGTGTCAGATGGCCGGTATCAATGCGACCGAGTGTCGCTGCCGGCTACCTGCTTGGCTTCGGCGAAGTGGTCTTCGGGAAGTGCGGGCAGTTCCTTGGCGCAGTAGTCACTGCCCAGGTTGGTCAGCGCGCCGCACATGCCCTCCAGGCGCTCGTCCACGGCCTGCAGATGGTCGAGCATCTGGCCAATGGCGCGAGCGACGGGGTCGGGCATATCGCCACTGACGCCATAGGCATCGAAGCCGATCTTCTCGGCCATGGCCTTGCGCTTGGCTTCGACAGCGTCATCAGCCTCGCTCTTGACGATGATCCGCCCCGGAATGCCCACCGCCGTGGCACCAGCCGGCACCGCCTTGGTGACCACCGCATTGGAGCCGATCTTGGCCCCCGCGCCGACAGTGAACGGCCCGAGCACCTTGGCTCCGGCGCCGACCACCACGCCATTTTCCAGGGTCGGGTGGCGCTTGCCCTTGTTCCAGCTGGTGCCGCCAAGGGTCACCCCCTGGTACAGCGTGACATCGTCGCCGATCTCGGCCGTTTCGCCGATGACGATACCCATGCCGTGGTCGATGAAGAAACGTCGGCCAATGGTGGCACCGGGGTGGATCTCGATACCGGTCATCCAGCGCCCGAAGTTCGACACCAGCCGCGCCAGCCACTTGAAGTCACGCACCCACAGGGCATGGCCGAGGCGGTGCAGCCAGATGGCATGCATGCCTGGGTAGCAGGTGAGCACCTCGAAGGCGTTGCGCGCTGCCGGGTCACGATGGAACACACTTTGAATATCTTCACGCAGACGTTCGAACATCTGTCAGCCCTTCCGTTTATGCGGCTCGCCCCTTGCGACCTTCTGGGTCTCGGTGAGGATGCCGCGCAAAATGCTCATTTCCGAACGATTGACCGAACTGCGCCCATACAGCCTGCGCAAACGCGGCATCAGGTGCTTGGGCTTCTCGGGGTCGAGGAAGCCGATGTCCACCAGGGTTTTCTCCAGGTGGTCGTAGAACAGCTCCATTTCGTCCAGGGTCGCCAGCTCGCCGGCACGCAGCGAGTTGGCTTCGAACTTCTCGACTTTCGACGGCGTGCCTTCAGTGGCCAGCCAGGCCATGCGCACCTCGTAGGCGAGCACCTGAACGGCCGCAGCCAGGTTCAGCGAGCTGAAGTCGGGGTTCGAGGGAATGTGCACGTGGAAGTGACATCGCTGCAGTTCTTCGTTGGTCAGGCCGGCATGTTCGCGACCGAAGACCAAGGCGATTTCCTCGCCGGCAGCGGCCTGTTCCACCGCCTTGGCCCCGCACTCGCGGGGGTCGAGCAGCGGCCAGGGAATACTGCGCTCGCGGGCGCTGGTGCCGATGGCCAGGCTGCAGCCGACCAGCGCCTCTTCGAGGCTGCCGACGACCTGGGCGCTTTCCAGTACGTCATCGGCACCCGAGGCGCGCGCCGTGGCATCGCTGGCAGGGAAATCCATTGGCTGGACCAGCACCAGGCGCGACAAGCCCATGTTTTTCATGGCACGTGCAGCGCCGCCGATGTTACCGGGGTGGCTGGTATTGACCAGAACAACACGAATATTCTGCAGCAAGGTGATGCGCTCACAGGTGGGAATAAAGGGGGCAATGATCTTACATAAGCGACGGACGTAACGCCATGAAAGCGAATGTCGCCCTTCTGCCGGAACAGTTTTCTGATAGACTATGCGGCTTTCTTCTTTAACATCTCCAGGTGAAACGCCCATGCAGCCTATGCTGAATATCGCCCTGCGCGCCGCTCGCAGCGCCAGTGAACTGATTTTCCGCTCCATCGAACGCCTGGACAGCATCAAGGTCGACGAAAAAGGCGCCCAGGACTACGTGTCCGAGGTTGATCGCGCCGCCGAGAAGGTCATCGTCGATGCCCTGCGCAAAGCCTACCCGAACCACTCCATCCAGGGTGAAGAGACCGGCCTGCACGCCGGTACCGGTGAAGAAGGCAAGGACTACCTGTGGATCATCGACCCGCTCGATGGCACCACCAACTTCCTGCGTGGCGTTCCTCACTTCGCTGTCAGCATCGCCTGTAAATACCGTGGCCGCCTCGAGCACGCGGTGATCGTCGACCCGGTTCGCCAGGAAGAATTCACCGCCAGCCGTGGCCGTGGCGCCCAGCTCAATGGCCGCCGCCTGCGCGTCAGCTCGCGCACCAGCCTGGAAGGCGCCCTGCTGGGAACCGGCTTCCCGTTCCGCGACAGCCAAATGGCCGACCTGGACAACTACCTGGGTATGTTCCGCGTTCTGACCGGCCAGACTGCCGGCATCCGCCGCGCAGGCTCCGCATCGCTGGACCTGGCCTACGTGGCTGCCGGCCGCTTTGACGCCTTCTGGGAGTCGGGTCTGTCCGAGTGGGACATGGCTGCAGGCGTGCTGCTGATTCAGGAAGCAGGTGGCCTGGTGAGCGATTTCAACGGTGGCCACGACTTCCTCGACAAGGGCCACATCGTTGCCGGCAACATCAAGTGCTTCAAGGCGGTGCTGACGGCGATCCAGCCGCACCTGCCGGAAAGCCTGAAGCGCTGAGCGCGAATTGCCTGAACGAAAAAAGCACCGCCACGGCGGTGCTTTTTTTATACCTGCATTTTTACAGAACGAACCTTTATTGCCCCGGCTGGTTCTGGCTCAAGATCAACTTGCCGTTCTTGTCCAGCGGAATGCTCGAGCCCGGCTCGTGGTCCATCTTCACCTTGCCAACCTGGTCGCCGATGGAATAGGTCACGTTGTAGCCCACGACCTTCTCGCTGACGTCATTGACAGTATTGCAGCGGGTTTGCGTGGTGGTGTAGGTGTCACGCTCCTGCATGCCCTCCTGCACCTTGTTACCGGCATAACCGCCGCCAACCGCACCGGCCACGGTAGCGATCTTCTTACCAGTGCCGCCGCCGATCTGGTTGCCCAGCAACCCACCCGCCAGCGCACCGACCACGGTACCGGCGATCTGGTGCTGGTCCTGCACCGGACGCTGCCGGGTAACGGTCACGTCCTTGCACACCTCACGCGGCGTCTTCACTTGCTGCTTGATTGGCTGCACGTCGGTGACCTGGGCGTATTCAGGCCCTTTGTTCACCAAGCTGTAGGTCGCCACAGCACCTCCGGCGGTTACACCGACAGCACCCAGAACCGCACCCACCAGCATTGATTTATTCACGTGAAACCTCCTGATCATACCTGCGGGGCATTGCCCGCCTTCTCCCTGCCTTGGAGCAAAAAAAAAGGCGCGAGTTCAACACTCGCGCCTCTCTTTACGCCAAACGGCGTAGGAAAAGACCTTACGGACGGTCGTCCACACCCTCGGCTTTCACCGGTGGAATCAGGTCTTCGCTGCTCAGGTTCAGCCAGATCAACACCACGTTGGCGATGTAGATCGACGAGTAGGTACCCGCCATTACACCGATCAGCAGCGCTAGGGAGAAGCCGAACAGGTTGTCGCCGCCGAAGAACAGCAGCGCAGCGATGGCCAGCAAGGTGGATACCGAGGTGGCGATGGTACGCAGCAGGGTCTGGGTGGTCGAGACGTTGATGTTCTCGATCAGCGAGGCCTTGCGCATCACCCGGAAGTTCTCGCGCACCCGGTCGAATACCACGATGGTGTCGTTCAACGAGTAACCGATGATCGCCAACACCGCCGCCAGCACCGTCAGGTCGAAGGTGATCTGGAAGAACGACAGGATACCCATGGTCACGACCACGTCGTGGACCAGCGAGACGATCGCGCCAACCGCGAATTTCCACTGGAAGCGAAACGCCAGGTACACCAGGACGCCGCCCAGTGCCAGCAGCATGCCCAGGCCGCCCTGGTCACGCAGCTCTTCACCCACCTGCGGGCCGACGAACTCGACACGCTTGATGGTGGCCGGGTTGTCCCCGCTCACCTTCTGCAGCGCCTCGGCGACCTTGTTGCCCAGTTGCGGGTCATCGCCCGGCATACGTACCAGCAGGTCGGTGGTCGCACCAAAGCTCTGCACCACAGCATCGTGGAAGCCGGAGCTGGCCAGCTCGCTACGCACGGTTTGCAGGTCGGCCGGACGCTCGTAGGTCAGCTCGATCAGCGTACCGCCGGTGAAGTCCAGGCCCAGGTTCAGGCCCTTCTGCCACCAGCTGAACAGCGCCAGCACGGTAAGGAGCACGGTGATGGCGAACGCAACATTGCGCACGCCCATGAAGTTGATGGTTTTCATCGCAGCTCCCTCAAACCCACAGCTTCTTGATGTCACGCCCGCCGCAGCTGAGGTTGACCATTGCACGGGTCACCATGACGGCAGTGAACATCGAGGTGAAAATCCCGAGGGACATGGTGACCGCAAAGCCCTTGACCGGGCCGGTACCCATGGCGAACAGGATGCCGCCGACCAGCAGGCTGGTCAGGTTGGCGTCGATGATCGCGGTGTAGGCGCGGTTGAAGCCTTCGTGGATAGCGCGCTGCACCGACATGCCGTTCTTAATTTCCTCGCGAATACGCGAGAAGATCAGCACGTTGGCGTCGACCGCCATACCCATGGTCAACACGATACCGGCAATACCCGGCAGGGTCAGGGTCGCGCCCAGCAGCGACATCAGCGCCAGCAGCAGCACCATGTTGCCCGCCAGGGCGACGGTGGCGATGATGCCGAAGGCACGGTAGATGGCGATGATGAACAGCGAGACGAACAGCATGCCCCACAGGGACGCATCGATACCCTTGGTGATGTTGTCGGCACCCAGGCTTGGGCCGATGGTGCGTTCTTCAGCGAAGTACATCGGCGCAGCCAGGCCACCAGCACGCAGCAGCAGGGCCAGTTCGGACGATTCGCCCTGGCCGTTCAGGCCCGTGATGCGGAACTGGCTGCCCAGCGGCGACTGGATGGTCGCCAGGCTGATGATTTTCTTCTCTTCCAGGAAGCTCTGTACCGCCACTTCCTTCTCGACGCCGTCGACGGTCTGCTTGACGTAGCGGGTGACCGGCTTCTGCTCGATGAAGATCACCGCCATGCTGCGACCGACGTTGGTGCGGGTAGCGCGGCTCATCAGCTCGCCACCATGGCCGTCGAGGCGAATGTTCACCTGCGGGCGACCGTGCTCGTCGAAACTGGCCTGGGCGTCAGTGACCTGGTCACCGGTGATGATCAGCCCGCGCTCGACCGGCGCCGAACGGCCGCCTTCACGGAACTCGAACACCTCGGTAGTGGCCTTGGAAGCACCCGGCTCGGCACCGAAGCGGAATTCCAGGTTGGCAGTCTTGCCGAGGATACGCTTGGCTTCGGCGGTGTCCTGCACGCCCGGCAGCTCGACCACGATACGGTTGGCGCCCTGGCGCTGTACCAGCGGCTCGGCCACGCCCAGCTCGTTGACCCGGTTGCGCACGGTGGTGAGGTTCTGCTTGATCGCGTATTCGCGGATCTCGGCGACTTTCGCCGGAGTCAGCACCAGACGCAGCACGGCGAGCTCGCTGCGCTCGGTGGTGGTCAGTTCGAAATCATTGAAATTCTTGCGGATCAGGTCACGGGCCTGGTCGCGGGTAGCATCGTCGGCGAAGCCCAGCATGATGGCGCCGTCCTGCTGAGGCAGGGTACGGTAGCGCACGCGCTCTTTGCGCAGCAGGCTCTTCACTTCACCGTCGTAGACCTTCAGGCGGGCGCTCATGGCCTTTTCCATGTCCACTTCCAGCAGGAAGTGCACACCACCGGAGAGGTCCAGGCCCAGCTTCATGGGGCTGGCGCCAATGTTGCGCAGCCACTGCGGGGTGGTCTGTGCCAGGTTCAAGGCCACGACGTAGTCATCGCCCAGGGCCTTGCGCACCACATCCTTGGCCGGAAGCTGGTCTTCCTGCTTGGTCAGGCGCACCAGCGCACTGCCCTTCTCGCCCAGGTTGCCGCCTTTTACGGCAAGGCCGGCGTCGGTCAACGCCTTGGTAGCGCGGTCCAGGTCGGCCTGGCTCACGTGCAGTGCGGAGCTTGCGCCGCTGATCTGCACCGCCGGGTCATCCGGGTAGAGGTTGGGAGCGGAATAAATAAAGCCGACCGCCAGTACCAACACGATCAGCAGGTATTTCCACAGAGGGTATTTGTTCAGCATCACGCCGCCCGTTCAAGACGCGGGGCGCTTTGCGCGCCCCGACTGGAAAATAAAACCGGTAACTCAGATAGCCTTGAGCGTACCTTTTGGCAGGGTCGCGGCGATGGCGCCCTTCTGGAACTTCAGCTCGACGTTGTCGGACACTTCCAGCACCACGAAGTCATCGGAAACCTTGACGATCTTGCCAGCGATACCGCCGTTGGTGACCACTTCGTCGCCTTTTTGCAAGTTGCTCAGCAGGTTCTTCTGCTCTTTGGCGCGCTTGGCCTGTGGACGCCAGATCATCAGGTAGAAGATGACCAGGAAACCAACCAGGAAGATCCACTCGAAGCCGGTACCGGCTGGGCCGGCGGCTGGGGCTGCAGCGTCCGCGTAGGCGGCGGGAATCAGAAAGCTCATTGGGCACTCCAGTTGCGATTTTTAATAATAAGAGCAGCAGTCAATCCAAGGGCGGTACGGGAAGCCCGCGCTTGGCGTAGAAGGCGTCGACGAAGGCGGCCAATTTACCCTGTTGAATAGCCTCGCGCAAACCGGCCATCAAGCGCTGGTAATGACGCAAGTTGTGGATGGTATTCAACATACTGCTCAGCATTTCGCCGCATTTATCCAGGTGATGGAGATAGGCGCGGGAGAAGTTGCTGCAGGTATAGCAATCACAGGTCGGATCCAGCGGCGAATCATCGTGGCGATGGAATGCATTGCGGATCTTGATCACCCCCGTATCGACGAACAGATGCCCGTTTCGCGCATTGCGCGTGGGCATCACGCAGTCGAACATGTCGACGCCGCGGCGCACACCCTCTACAAGATCTTCCGGCTTGCCTACCCCCATAAGGTAACGAGGTTTGTCAGCCGGCATTTGTGCGGGCAGATAGTCCAGCACCTTGATCATTTCGTGCTTGGGCTCGCCCACCGACAGGCCACCGATGGCCAGGCCGTCGAAGTCGATATTGACCAGCGCTTCCAGCGAACGCATGCGCAGGTCTTCATACATGCCGCCCTGGACGATGCCGAACAGCGCGGCGCTGTTGTCGCCGTGGGCGTTCTTGGAACGCTGCGCCCAGCGCAGCGACAGCTCCATGGAGGTACGCGCCACGTCGTGCTCGGCCGGGTACGGGGTGCACTCGTCGAAGATCATCACGATGTCCGAGCCCAGGTCGCGCTGCACCTGCATGGACTCTTCCGGGCCCATGAACACCTTGGAGCCGTCCACCGGGGAGGCGAAGGTCACGCCTTCCTCTTTGATCTTGCGCATCGCGCCCAGACTGAACACCTGGAAGCCGCCGGAGTCGGTGAGGATCGGGCCTTTCCACTGCATGAAGTCGTGCAGGCCGTTGTGCTTCTTGATCACCTCGGTGCCCGGGCGCAGCCACAGGTGGAAGGTGTTGCCCAGGATGATCTCGGCGCCGATGGCCTCGATGTCCCGCGGCAGCATGCCCTTGACCGTGCCGTAGGTGCCTACCGGCATGAACGCCGGGGTTTCCACGGTGCCACGGGGGAAGGTCAACCGACCGCGACGGGCCTTGCCGTCGGTGGCCAGCAGTTCGAAGGACATTCGACAGGTGCGACTCATGCTTGATCCTCGGGGCCACGCGGCGCCGGATTGCGGGTGATGAACATTGCATCACCGTAACTGAAGAAGCGGTACCCCTGCTCGACCGCCGCCGCGTAGGCGGCCATGGTCTCGGGGTAACCGGCAAAGGCCGAGACCAGCATCAACAGCGTGGACTCGGGCAGGTGGAAGTTGGTGACCAAGGCATCGACCACATGGAAGGGTCGGCCGGGGTACAGGAAGATGTCGGTGTCGCCGCTGAAGGCCTTGAGCTGGCCATCGCGCGCCGCGCTTTCCAGCGAGCGCACGCTGGTGGTGCCGACGGCGATCACCCGCCCGCCACGAGCGCGGCAGGCCTGCACGGCATCGACCACGTCCTGGCCGACTTCCAGCCACTCGCTGTGCATATGGTGGTCTTCGAGCTTGTCGACCCGCACCGGCTGGAAGGTACCCGCGCCCACGTGCAAGGTGACGAAGGCCTGCTCGACGCCCTTGGCAGCGATTTGCTCCAGCAGCGCCTGGTCGAAGTGCAGCCCGGCGGTGGGCGCGGCCACGGCGCCTGCGCGCTCGGCGTAGACAGTCTGGTAGCGCTCGCGGTCGGCGCCTTCGTCGGGCCGATCAATATAAGGAGGCAGCGGCATGTGCCCGACGCGGTCGAGCAGCGGCAGCACTTCTTCGGCGAAGCGCAGCTCGAACAGCGTGTCGTGGCGCGCGACCATCTCGGCCTCGCCGCCGCCATCGATCAGAATCTGCGCCCCCACCTTCGGCGCCTTGCTGGCACGCACATGGGCCAACACGCGATGGCTGTCGAGCACGCGCTCGACCAGCACTTCCAGCTTGCCGCCAGAGGCTTTCTGGCCAAACAGCCGCGCCGGAATGACCCGGGTGTTGTTGAACACCATCAGGTCGCCGGGGCGCAGGTAGTCGAGCAGGTCGGTAAAGCGCCGGTGCGCCAGCTCCCCGCTCGGCCCATCGAGGACCAGCAGGCGGCTGCCATGGCGCTCGGCCAAGGGGTGGCGGGCGATAAGGGAGTCAGGGAGTTCGAAAGAGAAATCGGCGACGCGCATGATGGTGTTCGGTTCGACAGGGCCGGAAAGTTTAGCTCAACGAGTGAAAATTGACCATGAAAGCCGATTGACCGAGTGAAGGACCCTCTCTATACTGCGGCGCCACAAGCCCTGATGGCGGAATTGGTAGACGCGGCGGATTCAAAATCCGTTTTCGAAAGGAGTGGGAGTTCGAGTCTCCCTCGGGGCACCAAGATCCAGAAAAAACCGACCTTATGGTCGGTTTTTTTGTGGGCGCTGGTTGGTGGCGAACCCGCTGGCGGGCCGTGCTGACGCGCCTGGCTGTTTCTGAGCCACCTATACGGCAGTGAACTCGCGCTCCGAGGTGGATTGCGTCACGGGATAATTTCTGAGCTGCCGTGTAGGCAGCCCAGAAATTATCCATTGCAGTCCCGATCCTTGAACTCGTGTTCGCTGCCGTGTATAGGGCATTTCAAGGTGCGCGTCGAAGTCTGCCCGCGAGCGCCAGTTTTCGTAAACGATCCAAACGTTGGGGTCGGTCTGGTCGCGGTGCAGGTGGTAGTCGATCGACCCTTCCTCGGCGCGGGTCTGGTCGAGCTGGCCCGCCAGCCCGTCGCCGACGGCTTGGGCAAACTCGGGCTTGGCGGTGAACTTGGCGATGACGGTCAATGGCTCGGACATGCTTGTCTCCTGAAGACGATCAGCCAGCGTGCGGCGGGACCGAAACAACGATCTTGCCGAACTGCTGGTTGGAGGCGAGGTGGCGGTGCGCTTGGACGTAGTCGTCGAAGGCGAACACGCGGTCGATGATGGGGGTGAGCGAGCCATCGGCAAGGCCGGCCATGATATCGGCAAGACCCGCCGCGAAACGCTCGCCCATGGTGTAGAACTCGAACACGTCGTAGCCGCGTACGGTGAGGTGCTTGGGCAGCACTTGCAGAATCGGCAGCGGCGTCACCTCGGCGGCAAGCGCGCCGTAGATAAACAATATGCCCTGCGGCGCCGCTGCTTCTGCAAGCAGCGGGAAAGTCTCGCCGCCGACGGGGTCGAAGGTGACCCGGGCGCCCTGCCCGCCGGTGATCTCGCCGATGCGGGCGACCAGATCTTCTTCTGCCGTGGCGATAACATGTGCAGCACCTGCATCGAGCAGTTGCTGGCGCTTGGCGCTGGAGCGGGTGAGCGCAATGGTGGTGGCACCTGCCCGGTTGGCCAGTTGGATCGCTGCCAGACCGACACTGCTCGACGCCGCCGGAATGACGACCGCATCGCCGGGGCCGACCTTGGCGATTTCGATGAGCGCGCCATAGGCGGTGAGGAACTGCATCCACGCCGCTGCCGCGCTTTCCCAGGACAGGTTGGGCGGGTGCTTCACCAGCAGGTTGGCCGGGGCAATCGCCAGCTCGCCATGGACGGCGTAGTCGCTCATCGCCGAAATCGGCAACAGGCTGACCGCTTCACCGACCGCCACCTGGGTCACGCCCGGCCCGAGCGCCTCGACTTCGCCGGCAATCTCGTAACCGATCTTCGCTGGGAAGGCCGGTTGAATCACATAGGCGCCGGAGTAATACATTTGCTCGGCGCGGTTCAGGCCCAGGGCGCGAGCGCGGATGCGTACCTCGCCGGGGCCTGGCGCGGGAACGTCGACGGTCTCGATCTTGAGCACGTCCGCTCCGCCGGTTTCATGAAAGCGAACGATGCGGGCCTTGGCCATCATGCGTTCTCCCCGGCAAAATCGGTCGAAGCGGAGAGCTTCGACCAGGCGTCGATTTC
This sequence comes from Pseudomonas sp. NPDC089554, assembly GCF_050280645.1. Classification (NCBI taxonomy): domain Bacteria; kingdom Pseudomonadati; phylum Pseudomonadota; class Gammaproteobacteria; order Pseudomonadales; family Pseudomonadaceae; genus Pseudomonas; species Pseudomonas sp. NPDC089554. The sequence continues at coordinate 10,604 of NZ_JBNNVR010000066.1, read as the reverse complement.
CTGGCCCCGACGCACATAGTATTCGCGGGCGAAACGCAACGCGTCGCTGCCAAGCAGCAAGTGAGCAGGTGGGTTTTCAGCGGCGATCAGCGCGAGCATCGCCCGCGCCGCGCCATGGGGGTCGCCGGGTTGGTGGCCGTGCTCTTGCTCTGCACGCGCCTTGCGCACCGGGCCGAAGAACCCGTCGTAGTCGGCGATGGTTCGCGCCTGGCGCATCATCGAACGCCCCGCCCAATCGGTACGGAACGCACCCGGCTCGACTGCGGTGACGTGAATACCGAAGTCGCGTACTTCCTGGCCGAGCGCTTCGGAAATGCCCTCCAGGGCGAACTTGCTGCCGTGGTAATAAGCCACGCCAGGGAAAGTCATCAACCCGCCAATCGAGGTGATGTTGAGAATGTGCCCCGAACGACGCTCGCGCATGAACGGCAGCACCGCCTTCATCATCGCGACCGCGCCAAACACGTTTACCTCGAACTGCTTGCGCAGGTCGTCGAGCGGCGATTCCTCGACCATGCCTTCATGGCCGTAGCCTGCGTTGTTCACCAGCACATCGATGGCGCCGATCTCGCGTTCGATTTCCCCGACCACGCGATCGATCGCCGTGAAATCGGTCATCTCGAGTTGCTTGCCGAACGCCCGACCCGGCGCCAGCGCCTCAAGCGCTTCGATGGCCTCGACACTGCGCGCAGTGCCGACCACGCGGTGGCCAGCCTGCAACGCGACCTCGGCAAGGGCTCGCCCAAGGCCTGTGCTTGTGCCGGTTATGAAGATGAGTTTGCTTCCACTTTCAGACATTTCAGCACTCCAACACGGGTTAGAGGCCCAGAATATGTCTGTCAGATAGCGTGCATAAGTGACTGAGTTTTTATGAGTCTACTGAGTGAAATTCAGCAGTTGAACGATTGACGATACTTGTCCAGTTATTCGCTTTCGCGCAAAGCCTCGATCACCGCACGCAGGCCGGCCGAGATATAACGACGGGTTGGATAGTAGAGGTAGGGCCACTCTTCGGGTTCGATCCAATCGGCGAGGCAGGCAACCAACCTGCCGCTTTCGATGTAGGGCCTCGCCCGGTCCTCCCAGACATAGGCCAACGCAGTACCGGCGAGCGCCGTTTCGATCATCAGCTCATGATCGTGAAGGACGACGGGGCCTTTGACCTCGACGTCTATCTCCTTCCCATCGCGCCCAAACGTCCACGGATAACCAACCCCACTCGGGTACATATTGCGGATGCAGATATGCTCCGCAAGGTCGGCGGGGGTCTTGGGCATCGGCCGCTGCTCGAAATAGCCCGGCGACCCCACCACGGTGAAGCGCAGCCGCCGGTTGATCCTCACGGCGGTCATGCCGTCACGCAGGCTTTCGCCCAGGCGAATACCGGCATCGAAACCTTCCTCGACGATATCCACAAGGCGGTCCGTGGCGACGATCTCCAACTCAAGGTTGGGGTTGGCGGCGATCAACGGCCCGATGATCGGCCCCAACACGAAGGGGGCGATCGAGTTGGGTGCGTTGATGCGCACCTTGCCGAACGGCGTATCGCGAAACTGGTTGAGCGCATCGAGCGCCGAGCCGATATCACCGAAGGCCGGCGAGAGCTGGGAAAGCAGCATTGCCCCGGCATCGGTCAGCGACACGCTGCGGGTGGTGCGGTTCAACAGGCGGATACCGACCCGGGCTTCCAGGTTGCTGACCGCATGGCTGATCGCCGACGCCGTGACCCCACGCTCTTCGCTGGCCCGGCGAAAGCTGCGATGGCGCGCGACTGCGTCGAACGCCGCGAGCTCGGACAGGTCTGTGGTTCGCATTACTGATGCTCATTCAGGACTGAGGGAAGCACTATCCTGCTAAACGAGGTAAACGAAAAGACTCAAAGCAGATCTGGGCGGGCCACTACGCAGCTCAATGCAGGCTAGGGACGCTGTACGGCAAAGCAAATGAAAAATGCGGGACTTTTCAGCACTATATTGCCGAAACAGCGCTTACCTTCCCAACTCCCCCCGCCCACACAACCCGGTTGCGCCCCTCGTCCTTGGCGCGGTACAGCGCCATGTCCGCCTCATGCAGCCACGCCTCGGCATCGCCCAGGTGCGGGCCGTACGAGGCGATGCCGATGCTCAAGCTCAGACGTAGCTGCGGCAGTGCCGGGTCGCGGTAGTCCTCGACAGCCTGGCGCAGGCGCTCGAGGATTTCCCCGGCTTGGCCCGGCGTGGTGCCGGGCAGCAGCACGCAGAACTCATCGCCGCCGTAGCGGGCCACCGGGTCGCTCTTGCGCAGGTGCGCGGGGAAGAAAGCGCTGAGGATGCACAGGATGTTGTCGCCCACCAGGTGGCCATGGCGGTCGTTGATCTGCTTGAAGTGGTCGATGTCGATCAAGGCCAGGGTGTTGGCCTGCTGGTTGGCGCGGCAGCGTTCGAAGGCGCTCAGCAACAGGTGCTTCCAGGCACCATGGTTGATCAGGCCGGTGAGGCTGTCGGTCTTGCTCAGGTGGGCCAGGGCGCGCTTGTGCTCGCCGAGCTGCACGTTCACCTGGTAGCAGATAAAGCCGATGACCATGGGGTAGATCATCAGGATCGGCAGACAAGCGAGCATCTGTGCCTGGGTGGTCGGCGGAAATAGCGCAGGCGCATACAGCCAGAAGCCCAGGCCGATGCCCAGCAGTTGCACCGTCAAGGTTTTGCCGAGCAGGTTCCAGCCGCCGACAGCCATCTTGTCCATGGCGATCATCGACAAAATAATGACGCTCGGCAGCGGGTTCAGGCCCATCACGCCCGCCCAGCACCCCCCGGCGAAGCCATCGAATACCAGGTTGCGCTGCTCGGTGCGGAAGGCATTCGTAGAAAAACGCGCCAGTTGGAAGGCCAGGTGCGGCCAGACGAAGCCATGCGCCACCAGCAGCGCCCAGGTCCACCAGGCAGGCTGCTGCGGCCAGATGCCGATCATCACGCACACGAAGCCTAGGCCCGTGCCCACGGCACGGGGTGCGTACATTCGCCTGGCAAAGGAAAGGCCCTTGCCTTTTCGCTCGTTCATCGAGGGTTCACCCATTGAAGGACTGTCCATGCACTGCACTGGACAGACGCCAGGAAAACTCCCCCGCGGGTCGGCAGCTGAGGCATTGTGCCATCATGCAAATATCCCCACAAACCCCGCGGATGAAATACACGTCAGTTAAAGCGAAAGCCGTGCCAGACCAGATGGCAGACGCTAAGCTGCCAGACGAACGCCCGCTAGAACTTCCAGGATGGAACCTGCCATGCAATTGAGCCACCGCCCCGTTCGTACCTCCGATATCCCCACCCTCTGCTGCTTCCCGCAAGGCCCGGACGAGTTGTTCTACATGTTCCCCAAGGCCATCTACCCCCTGACCCCGGCGCAAATGAGCGAGGCCATCGCCCAGCGCAGCGGTTCGACCGTGGTGGAGGGCAATGGTGTGGTGTTGGGTTTTGCCAACTTCTACAAGGTCGAACAGGGCGGCGTGTGCGCACTGGGGAATGTGGTGGTGGCACCGCCTGCGCGTGGGCGCGGCGTAGCGAGCTACCTGGTGCGCTGCATGATCGACCTCGCGCGTGAGCAGTTCGCGGCGCGGGAGGTGTGGGCGTCGTGCTTCAACCACAACACTGCGGGGCTTTTGCTGTACCCGCGGCTGGGGTTCGTGCCGTTTGGCATCGAGGAGCGCCAGGCGCCGGATGGTGGGCGGGTGGCGTTGGTGCAGATGAAGTTGGCATTGCGCTAGCCTCAGACAATCTTCGCCGGGCATTACGGATGTAGTTTTCTGCCCGGCCGATTTCCTCTGCATCGCCATCTGCAAGCACCTGGCTCAGGTAGATCTCAATGACCTCTTCCGAATACAGACAGTCTTCAAACCGGAATGGGATTGTCTTGATGCTCATTGAGCCTCCGCGAAATCGTATGGCAAAGAAAGAACAATAACGACGATCAATCCCACAGCCGTCTGAGCCCATCGAGAGCGCTTTCCTGGATGGCAGTAGGAAACACTTCCAGTTACACCCCACGAAAAACGCTAACGAACCTTACCCACCCCAAAACGTCCGAACCTCATTCGCCCCAAAACGAGGTTCCCCGTGAAAGACGTCATCGTGCGCAAGTACCGCCTGGTGGTGAAGACCTTCGGCTACATCGGCTGGTCGCTGTTCTGGCTGCTGATCTGGGATGTGTTGGTCACCATCGATTTCATGCTGTTCTTCCAAAGCGCGTTCTCCCTGCCGCTGATCCCGCTCACCCTGCTGGGCTCGGCGCTGGTGGTGCTGGTGAGCTTTCGCAACAGCAGCGCCTACAACCGCTGGTGGGAGGCGCGCACGCTATGGGGGGCGCTGGTCAATGCCTCGCGCAGCTACGGGCGGCAGGTGCTGACGCTGATCGATGACCCGGACGAGGGGCTGAACCCGGTCAAGGCTACCTTGCTGCGTCGGCACATCGCCTACGTGAACTGCCTGGCGGCGCACCTGAAGGGTGAGGCCTGCCCGCCGGAGTTGGGGGCGTTCATACCGTCGCGCGAGTTCGAGCGGCGCAATGGCTCGAACAACTTCGCCAACGATATTCTCGGTGGCTCGGCGGCGCTGCTGGCCAGGGAATACAAAGCCGGAAGGCTGGACAGCATTCGCCTGGCGCGGCTGGAGTCGACGCTGGTGGATCTGTCCAACGCCCAGGGCGGTATGGAGCGGATCGCCAACACACCACTGCCCTACCCCTACGTGTACTTCCCGCGCCTGTTCATCACCCTGTTCTGCCTGATCGTGCCGATCGGCCTGGTGGAGTCGCTGGGCTGGTTCACGCCGCTGGCCTCGACCGTGGTGGGCTTCATGCTGCTGGCCATCGAGCGGATCGGCACCGACTTGCAGAGCCCCTTCCGCTTCAGCGAGCACCAGATCCAGATGGATCAGATCTGCGAGACCATCGAGCGCAACCTGGAGTCGATGCAGCGTGAGGCGCAGTGCGAGCGGGTGGTGAGTTGAGGGTGGGCTTCAGGCCCGCACGTAGCGTTGGCGCAGCAGGTCGCTGAAGGCATCCACCAGCAGCACCAGCACCAGCATGGCGATGATCACCGTGCTGGCCTGGGCCTCCTGGAACAGGCTCAGGGTGGTGTAAAGCATCTGCCCCAGCCCGCCAGCACCGACGAAGCCAAGCACAGCGGCCATGCGGATGTTGTTTTCCCAGCGGTACAAGCCGTAGGCCAGCAGCTGTGGCCAGAGGTTGGGCAAGGTGCCGAAACAGAAGGCCGCCACCTGGCTGGCGCCTTGCAAACGGATGGCTGCTGCCGGCTCAGGCGGCGCGTTTTCCAACGCCTCGGCGAACAAGCGCCCGAGCACGCCCGCCGTGTGCAGGGCCAGCGCCAGGGTGCCAGCGTTCGGCCCCAGCCCTGCGGCGAATACCATGAGCGCCGCCCACACCAGTTCGGGAATCGCCCGCAGGGCATTTAGCAGCAAACGCGCCGCACCTTGCAGCGGCCACCCAAAACGCCCCGCCGCTGGCAACGCCAAGAACAGGCCAAGGACCATCGCCAGCAAGGTGCCCAGGCCAGACATCGCTAAGGTTTCCAACGCCCCCCGTGCCACAGCACGCAGGTGCTCACTGGAAAGGTCGGGCTGCAGGAAGCGCCCGGCGTACTCGGCCATCTGCCCCAGTCCACCGTTGCCGAACACGTTCAGCAGGTCCAGCTCCAGGTAACCGAACGAGCCCACCACAGCCGCCAGGATCGCCAGTACCAGCAGCAGGTTCAGCAGGCGCTTCATGCCAGCCTCCCACGCAGCATGCGGCTGAGCGCATCCGCCAGCATCACCAGCACCAGGAACGCCAGCAGCATGCTCGCCACCTCGTTGCCCGCGAACATGCGCATCGACAGGTCGATCTGCTGCCCCAGGCCACCGGCACCGACGAAGCCCATTACCACCGAGGCGCGCACCGCGCATTCCCAGCGGTACACGGTGTACGACACCAGCTCGGCAGCGGCATTGGGCAGGATGCCGTAGAAGAACGCCACCAGGCGCCCGCTGCCGGCCTGCATCAACGCGTGGGCCGGGCGCTGGTCGACCGACTCGAAGATTTCCGCATACACCTTGCCCAGCATGCCGCTGTAGGTGATGGCGATGGCCAACACACCGGCCGTCGGCCCCAGGCCCACGGCGCGTACGAACAGCAGCGCCCAGACGATTTCCGGCACGCTGCGCAGGAACACCAAGGTACCCCGCACCGGCAGGCGTGCCAGGCGCGACCAGGGCCCGGCACGCCCGCCGCGCGAGGCCGCACCCAACGACAGCGCACGGCTGGCCAGCAGGCTGGCGGGTATTGCCAGCAACAACGCCAGGGTCATGCCGGCGGTGGCGACGGCCAGGGTTTGCACGGTGGCTTGCAGCAGCAACTCGAGGAAATCGTGGTCGTGGGCCGGGGGCCAGAAGCCGCTGACGAAGTTGAACATCTGCTGGCGGTTCTCGGCGTGCAGCAACACGCCCAGGTCCAGCTCGCTCAACTGGATGCCCGGCCACAGCAACGCCAGGGCCAGCAGGGTCAACAGCAAGCGCGGCAGGGCCGCCGGGTCGCGGGTGTCGGGCTTCAGCATCGTGGAATCTGCACCTTCAACGTCGCCCCTGGCGTCACCGGCGAGGCCAGTTGCTCGTTGGCGTACAGGGCATCGAGCATGGCTTCGCTCACTGACTCGGCGCAGCAGTCGAAGGCCACCAGGCCGTCGCGAATACCGATCACACGGGGGAAGTGCGCCAGCGCCAGGTCGACTGCATGCAGGCTGGCCACCAGGGTAACGCCACGGGCCTGGGCCTGGCGGTTGAGCAGCGCGATGCTGTGGTCGGCCAGCACCGGGTCCATGGCCGAGACCGGCTCGTCGGTCAGCAGCACCTCGGCCTGCTGGTACAGCGCACGGGCGATGCCCACGCGCTGCAACTGCCCTCCCGACAACTGCCCGCACTGCACGAACAACTTGTCGGCCATGCCCAGCTCGGCCAAGGCCTGGCGCGCGCCGGGCACATCGCTGGGGTGCAGCAGGTTGAGCAACCCACGCAGGGTGCCCCACTGCCCCAGGCGCCCGGCCAGCACTGCGGTGACCACCCGCTGGCGCGGCGGCAAGGGCGGCGCCTGGTGCACCAGCGCCACCCGCGCACGCAGGCGCTGACGCGCCCTGGCGGACAACGCCCAGGGCTGCTCGCCCAGCAGTTCGAGGCGGCCCTGGGTCGGTGCAACAGCGCTGGCCATCAGGTTTAGCAAGCTCGACTTGCCCGCCCCGGACGGGCCGATGATCGCCACCCGCTCGCCCTGCTCGATACGCAGGCTGACGCTTTGCAGCGCGCGAACCTGGCCATGGCGCAGGCCCGCGTCGAACAGTTGGATACTCACTTCAGCAAGCCAGCCTCACGTGCGGCTTGCTCGGTGCCCTGGTAGTTCTCGGGCTTGGTCTCGATGAAGCGGCTGGCTGCTTGCAGATCGAGAATCGCCTTGTGCTCGGGCTTGGCCGGGTCGAGATCGAGGAAGGCCTGCTTGATCTTGTCCTTGAGCGCCGGGTCCAGCTTGCCGCGTACAGTCCAGTTGTAGTCGTAGTAGGTAGGGGTGGTGGCGAACACCTTCACCTTGCTGGTATCGACCTTGCCGGCATCCACCAGCTTCTGCCACACGCTGGCATTGAGCACGCCGGCATCGACCTTGCCCGCCTGCACCCAGGCTACGGTCGCGTCATGAGCGCCAGAGTAGGCAACGCGGCCGAAGTAGTCCTCAGGCTTGATGTTGTCTTCCTTGAGCATGAAGTAGCGCGGCATCAGGCTGCCGGAGGTGGAGGAGATCGAACCGAAGGCGAAGCTCTTGCCCTTGAGGTCGGCCAGGCTCTTCACCTCAGGGTTGGCGGTGATGAACTTGCTGGTGAACTGGGCGTCCTGTTCACGCTGTACCAGCGGGGTGGCAGCAGGGTCTTTCAGGTGTACCTGGACGAAGGTGAAGCCACCCAGCCAGGCCAGGTCCAAGCGGTCGGAGGCCAGTGCCTCGACCACCGCCGGGTAGTCGGCCACGGGTACGAACTGCACCTTCATGCCCAGGCGCTGCTCCAGGTACTCGCCGAGCGGCTTGAACTTGCGCAGCAGTTCGGTGGGGGCTTCGTCGGGAATGGCGCTGACGCGCAGGGTTTCGGCAGCCTGCGCAAGCACGGCGCAGCACGACAGCAGAAGGCCGGCGGCGAGCGCCAGGGGGCGTTTGAACATGGGGGTTCTCCGGTTCAATAGCGGGGAAAGTGCCGACCAAAGCGCCGACGGGGGGAAGTATAAGAGCCACGGGCACAAAGGCCAGCTTTGCTACAATCGCGCATCACCAAAATCGAGGTGCGTATGAGCGAACCGATTCGCCTGACCCAGTACAGCCACGGCGCTGGCTGCGGCTGCAAGATCTCCCCCAAGGTGCTGGATGTGATCCTCGCCGAAAGCGGCACCCAGGCGCTGGACCCGAACCTGTGGGTCGGCAATGCCTCGCGTGACGACGCCGCGGTGTACGCGCTGGACGACGAGCGCGGCGTGGTCTCGACCACCGACTTCTTCATGCCCATCGTCGACGACCCGTACGACTTCGGCCGCATTGCCGCCACCAACGCCATCAGCGATATCTACGCCATGGGCGGCGACCCGCTGATGGCCATCGCGATTCTCGGCTGGCCGGTCAACGTGCTGCCTCCAGAGGTCGCTCGAGAGGTGATTCGCGGTGGCCGCGCAGTGTGCGCCGAAGCGGGCATTCCGCTGGCCGGCGGGCACTCCATCGATGCGCCGGAGCCGATCTTCGGCCTGGCCGTGACCGGCGTGGTCAGCAAGCGCCACCTCAAGCGCAACGACACTGCCAGCGTGGGCTGCAAGCTGTACCTGAGCAAACCACTGGGCATCGGCATCCTCACCACGGCGGAGAAAAAGTCCAAGCTGCGCGAGCAGGACAAAGGCCTGGCCCGCGACTGGATGTGCACCCTCAACACCCCCGGCAGCCGCTTCGGCAAGCTCGACGGCGTGACGGCGATGACCGACGTCACCGGCTTCGGCCTGCTCGGCCACCTGGTGGAAGTGGCCGACGGCAGCGGCCTCACGGCCCGCCTGCACTTCGACGCGGTACCGCGCCTGCCTGGCGTGGAGCACTACCTGGCCGAGGGCTGCATCCCCGGCGGCACCCTGCGCAATTTCGAAAGCTACGGGCACAAGATCGCGCCGCTGGACGATGAACAGAAGCACCTGCTGTGCGACCCGCAGACCAGCGGTGGCCTGCTGGTAGCGGTGACTGCCGAAGGCGAGGCCGAATTCCTCGCCTGCGCCGAAGCGCTGGGCCTGACGCTGGCCCCGATCGGCGAGCTGGTCGAGCGACAGACCCACGCAGTCGAGGTGCTTTGATGCGCAACGACTGCACCGACTACCGCCAGCTGTTCCTCGACGACGTGCCGATGATGGACATGCGCGCGCCCATCGAGTTTGGCAAAGGCGCCTTCCCCGGCGTGGTCAACCTGCCGCTGATGAGCGACCAGGAGCGGCAGAAGGTCGGCACCTGCTTCAAGCAGCAGGGCCAGGCCGCGGCCATCGAGCTTGGCCACCAACTGGTCAGCGGTGCTGTAAAGCAACAGCGCCTCGAAGCCTGGGCCGCGTTCGCCAAGGCTCACCCCGAGGGCTACCTGTATTGCTTCCGAGGCGGGCTGCGCTCGCAGATCGTACAGGGCTGGCTGAAGGAAGCGGGCATCACCTACCCCAGGGTCAAGGGCGGCTACAAGGCCATGCGCACCTTCCTGCTGGAGACCACTCAGCAGGCGGTGGCGCAGTGCGATTTCGTATTGGTGGGCGGCCTCACCGGCACGGGCAAGACCGACGTGTTACAGCAACTGGACAACGTGCTCGACCTCGAAGGGCATGCCAACCATCGCGGCTCCAGCTTCGGCAAGCGCGCCACCGCGCAACCGGCGCAGATCGATTTCGAGAACCGCCTGGCCATCGATGTGCTGAAACAGCGCGCGCGGGGCACCAAGCAGTTCGTGCTTGAAGATGAAGGGCGCATCGTGGGTAGCTGCTCGGTACCGCTGGAGTTGTACCAGGGCATGCAGCAGTACCCGATGGTGTGGCTGGAGGACAGTTTCGAAGGCCGCGTGGAGCGGATTCTGCGGGACTATGTGGTCGACTTGAGCGCCGAGTTCGTCGCCCTGCATGGCGAGGAAGATGGCCGACGCTTGTTCGCCGAGCGCCTGTTGCAGAGCATGGCCAATATCCACAAGCGTTTGGGCGGGGAGCGTTTCCAGCGGCTGTCCGAGCTGCTGCGCCAGGCGTTGGACGAGCAGCTTCGCAGTGGCGCGGTGGAACTGCACCGGGGCTGGATCGAGGGGCTGTTGAACGAGTACTACGACCCGATGTACGCCTACCAGCGTGAGGCCAAGGCTGGGCGTATCGAGTTTGCCGGGGATGCGCGAGAAGTGCGCGAGTACCTGAAGGCGCGAACGTTGCGGTGAATGGCCAGGGCTTCGCCCTGGTTCGCGGGCAAGCCCGCTCCTACAGAGCGACGCAGCACGCTCGTTGCTGCATATTGCGGCGACGCGGCCGGATGTCTTTCGTGAGGTGCTGCAAGGCAACTAACGT
>NZ_JBNNVR010000065.1:0-32160 GCF_050280645.1 Pseudomonas sp. NPDC089554 | reverse complement strand
TATCGCGACACAAGGCCGCTCCCACAAAAAGCCCTCGCTCCGGAATTGAAACCATGACTACAACTACCGCCCAACTGCGGGCCTCACCCCTGGACTCTTTGTAGATGGCATGGCCAAAGCCCATGATCTTGTCCTTGCGCTCGAGCATCGCCAGCAGCTCGGTCACCGCCTCCTGGGGGCTCTGGAAGCGCTCGATCAGCTCCATCGCCGCCTCGTTGGCGCCACCATGCAGCGGGCCGCGCAGCGAACCGATGGCGGCGGTGACGCAGGAGTACAGGTCCGACAGGGTCGAGGCACACACCCGCGCAGTGAAGGTCGAGGCGTTGAATTCGTGCTCGGCATAGAGGATCAGCGAGACGTTCATCACCTTCACATGCAGGGCACTCGGCGACTTGCCATGCAACAGGTGCAGGAAGTGCCCGCCCAGGGTGTCTTCGTCGCTGCTGCCTTCGATGCGTACACCGTGGTGGGTGAAGCGGTACCAGTAACACATGATCGCCGGGAACAGCGCCAACAGGCGGTCGGTCTTGTCGCGCTGGGCCTCGAAGGTCAGCTCCGGCTCCAGGGTGCCGAGCACCGAGCAGCCGGTGCGCATCACATCCATCGGGTGGGCATCGCGGGGAATACGCTCGAGCACTTCCTTGAGCGCCTGCGGTAGGTCACGCAGGCCCTTGAGCTTGCGCTTGTAGTCAGCAAGTTCGGCCTGGCTCGGCAGCTCGCCGTACAGCAGCAGGTAGGCCACTTCCTCGAACTCGGCGTTGGCGGCCAGGTCGCGCACGTCATAGCCACGGTAGGTCAGGCCGGCACCGGCCTGGCCAACGGTCGACAGTGCGGTCTGCCCGGCTACCTGGCCACGCAGGCCAGCGCCACTGAGTACTTTTGCTTCGGCCATGAGGGTTTCTCCTTTCTTGAATTTGTTATGAAGTCTTTCTGGCTAATTCGGGTGGGCCGTACTTACCCTTTCTTCTGTGCGAACAACGCATCGAGCTTCTGCTCGAAGGCGTGGTAGCCGATGGCGTCGTACAGCTCCATGCGGGTCTGCATGGTGTCGATCACATTCTTCTGCGTGCCATCGCGGCGCAGCGCGGTGTAGACGTTCTCGGCGGCCTTGTTCATGGCGCGGAACGCCGACAGCGGGTACAGCACCAGGGACACGTCGACCGAGGCCAGTTCCTCGGTGGTGTACAGCGGCGTGGCACCGAACTCGGTGATGTTCGCCAGGATCGGCGCCTTCACCCGGTCGGCGAAGGTCTTGTACATGGCAAGCTCGGTGATCGCTTCCGGGAACAGCATGTCGGCGCCGGCTTCGATAAAGGCAGCCGCACGGTCCAGCGCGGCGTTCAGCCCTTCGACGGCCAGTGCATCGGTGCGCGCCATGATCACGAAGCTGTCGTCGGTGCGGGCATCCACAGCAGCCTTGATGCGGTCGACCATCTCCTGCTGCGAGACGATTTCCTTGTTGGGCCGGTGGCCGCACCGCTTGGCGCCGACCTGATCTTCGATATGAATGGCCGCCGCGCCGAACTTGCTCATCGAACGCACGGTACGGGCAACGTTGAAGGCCGAGGCGCCGAAGCCGGTGTCGACATCCACCAGCAGCGGCAGGTCGCACACATCGGTGATGCGCCGCACATCGGTGAGCACATCATCCAGGTTGCTGATCCCCAGGTCCGGCAGGCCCAGGGAACCTGCGGCGACACCGCCACCGGACAGGTAGATGGCCTTGAAGCCGGCGCGCTGGGCCAGCAGGGCATGGTTGGCATTGATGGCGCCAACCACTTGCAACGGATGTTCGGCAGCGACCGCGTCACGCAAACGCTGGCCGGGCGTGCTCTTCAACGTCATGAATCACCTCGTGGGCTATTGTTGTCGGCGCTCTGGTAATGGCGCTCGATGTTGCGCTTGGACGCGCCGATGTGTCGACGCATCAGAAGTTCGGCCAGCTCGCCGTCGCGCTCGGCGATGGCATCGAGAATGCGGTGGTGTTCGGCGAAGGCCTGGCGTGGGCGGTTGGGCGTGGCGGAGAACTGCAGGCGGTACATGCGCACCAGTTGGTACAGCTCGCCGCAGAGCATCTTGACCAGGGTCTGGTTGCCGCTGCCCTGGATGATCCGATAGTGGAAGTCGTAGTCGCCTTCCTGCTGGTAGTAGCCGACACCCGCCTGGAAGGCCGCGTCGCGTTCGTGGGTTTCCAGCACACGGCGCAGTTCGTCGATCTCGGCTACGCTCATACGCTCGGCGGCCAGGCGGCAGGCCATGCCTTCGAGCGATTCGCGGATCTCGTACAGCTCCACCAGCTCGGCGTGGTTCAGAGACACCACCCGAGCCCCGACATGCGGCACCCGCACCAGCAGGCGCTGGCCCTCCAGGCGATGGATGGCCTCGCGCAGCGGGCCGCGGCTGATGCCGTAGGTGCGCGCCAGTTCCGGTTCGGAGATCTTGCTGCCGGGGGCGATTTCCCCTTTGACGATGGCCGCCTGGATGCGCCGGAAGACATTTTCCGAAAGGGTTTCGGTTTCGTCTACAACTGGGTGCATGGAGGGCGAAATGTCCAACATGATTGTCGACACCTTTAAAATCTATAGCGCAAAAACTAGCGAAACAGAGGCGTCAAGTCAAAGACAAAAACAACATTGTCGACAATTGTCTAATAACGAACTCGCCCACACCACCGTTGTCTGAACCCCGCGCGCTGGCGTAGGTACGTTGGCGTGATAGAATGCCGCGCTTCCCACGGAATACGGATTGCGTGGCTGTCAGCAACTGATGCTGTCGACAGAATGAACGAGGCGCTTGCGCCCTGCCTTGAACCCCACAAGCACCGCGCCAGGACTATGAGACCCACGCTTTATTCATTGCTGTTTTGCCTCCCCCTGCTGCCGGCCCTGAGCCATGCGGCGGAAAAGACCGTGTATGGTCTTAACGAATACGCCCGCCTGGCCGACCTTGACCTGGAGCTGGCGGCCAAGCTCGATACCGGCGCCAAGACCGCCTCGCTGAGTGCGCGCGACATCAAGCGCTTCAAGCGCAATGGTGAAAGCTGGGTACGCTTCTACCTGGCCGTCGACACAGCCCATTCGCGCCCCATCGAACGCCCCTTGGCGCGGGTCAGCAAGATCAAGCGCCGCGCCGGCGACTATGACCCAGAGGAAGGCAAGGCCTATACCGCCCGCCCGGTCATCGAACTGAACATCTGCATGGGCCGAGCCATGCGCACCATCGAAGTCAACCTCACCGACCGCAGCTCGTTCCAGTTCCCGCTGCTGATCGGCTCCGAGGCGCTCAAGCACTTCGACGCGCTGGTCGACCCAAGCCTCAAATACGCGGCCGGCAAACCCGCCTGTGCCACCGAAGCTCCCAAAGTAGAGTAATCCCGATGCGCTCTCTTACCCTCCACCTGAAAGTCCTGATCACCATCCTGGTGTTGCTGGGCGTGACGGTCACCTGCTACCAGATCTTCATCCTCGGCATCCCGGTGACCGAAGACGAGACCGACGACCTGTGGAACATCGACGCCAAGGTCGAGTTCGTCGCCAACGCGAAAGACCCGGTCAAGATCCAGATGTTCGTCCCACCGCTGAGCCGGGACTACGTCAGCCTCAACGAGAGCTTCATCTCCAACAACTACGGTGTCAGCGTCAACCGCGCCGATGGCAACCGCAAGGTGACCTGGTCGGCGCGCCGTGCCACCGGCAACCAGACCCTGTACTACCGCCTGGTGCTGACCAAGCGCTACAGCACCGAGAAGGTCAAGATCAAGGGCCCGACCTTCCGTGACAGCCTGGCGGTCGAGGGCCCCGAGAAGATCGCCGCCGAGGCGCTGATGGCGCCTATTCGCCAGCACTCGGCCGATGTCGAAACCTTCGTCAGCGAAACCATCAAGCGCGTCAACAACCTCAACGACGACAACGTCAAGCTGCTGCTGGCCGGCGATGCCTCACCGATGAACAAGGCCAAGGTCATCGACCTGCTGCTGTCGATCGCCCACGTGCCGATGGAGAAGGTCCACACCATCCGCCTGGTGGCCGACACCCCGCAAAACCCCGAGCTGTGGCTGCGCAGCTTCAACGGTAACGACTGGCTGTACTTCAACCCGGAAACCGGCGAGCAGGGCCTGCCCAACGACCGCCTGCTGTGGTGGTCGGGCGATGAAAGCCTGATTACCGTCGATGGTGGCAGAAAAGCCACAGTCACCTTCAGCATGAACAACAGCGAGATGAACGCCATCCGCCTGGCCAAGCTGACCGACGAGAACACCGACGCGGACTTCCTCGAATACTCGCTGTACGGCCTGCCGCTGCAAACCCAGCAGACCTTCATGATCATGGTGATGATCCCGATCGGCGTGCTGGTGATCCTGGTGCTGCGCAACCTGATCGGCATCCAGACCCTCGGCACCTTCACCCCGGTACTGATCGCCCTGGCCTTCCGCGAAACCCAGCTGGGCTTCGGCATCATCCTGTTCACGGTGATCACGGCGCTGGGGCTGTCACTACGCTCCTACCTCGAACACCTGAAACTACAGATGCTGCCGCGCCTGTCGGTGGTCCTGACCTTCGTCGTGGTGCTGATCGCCACCATCAGCCTGTTCAGCCACAAGCTGGGCCTGGAGCGCGGCTTGTCGGTCGCGCTGTTCCCGATGGTGATCCTGACCATGACCATCGAGCGCCTGTCGATCACCTGGGAAGAGCGCGGCGGTGGCCATGCCATGAAAGTGGCGGTCGGCACCCTGTTCGCCGCCTCCATCGCGCACCTGCTGATGACCGTGCCGGAAGCGGTGTACTTCGTCTTCACCTTCCCGGCGGTACTGCTGATCCTGGTGGGCTTCATGCTGGCGATGGGTCGCTACCGCGGCTACCGCCTGACCGAGCTCGTGCGCTTCAAGGCATTCCTGAAGAAGGCTGACGCCTGATGTTCGGACTGATCAAGACGTGGAAAGCCCTGGAGGCCCGGGGCATCATGGGTATCAACCGGCGCAACGCGGACTACGTACTCAAGTACAACAAGCGCCACCTGTACCCGATCGTCGACGACAAGATCATCACCAAGGAGCGCGCGCTGGCGGCCGGCATCCATGTGCCGGAGATGTACGGCATCATCGAGACCGAGAAGCAGATCGAGAAGCTCGACGAGATCATCGGCGGGCGTAGCGATTTCGTCATCAAGCCGGCCCAGGGTGCAGGTGGCGACGGCATCCTGGTGATTGCCGACCGCTTCGAGGACCGCTACCGCACGGTGTCCGGCAAGATCATCAGCCACGAGGAAATCGAGCACCAGGTCTCCAGCATCCTCACCGGCCTGTACTCGCTGGGCGGGCACCGCGACCGCGCATTGATCGAGTATCGCGTGACCCCGGACCAGATCTTCAAGAGCATCAGCTACGAAGGCGTTCCAGACATCCGCATCATCGTGCTGATGGGCTACCCGGTCATGGCCATGCTGCGCCTGCCGACGCGCCAGTCCGGCGGCAAGGCCAACCTGCACCAGGGCGCCATCGGCGTGGGTGTCGACCTGGCCACCGGCCTGACCCTGCGCGGCACCTGGCTGAACAGAATCATCAGCAAGCACCCTGACACCACCAACGCGGTGGACGGCGTGCAACTGCCGAACTGGGATGGCTTCATGAAGCTCGCCGCCAGTTGCTATGAATTGTGCGGCCTGGGCTACATCGGCGTGGACATGGTGCTGGACCAGGACAAGGGCCCGTTGATTCTCGAACTCAACGCCCGCCCCGGCCTGAACATCCAGATCGCCAACGACTGCGGCCTGACCCAACGCACCCACGCCATCGAGGCGCACCTCGAGGCGCTGGCCAAGGAGGGTGTCAGCGAAGACGCCGAGCAGCGAGTGAAAGTGGCCCAAGGCCTGTTCGGCCACGTTCATCCGCAGTAAACCCATCATGGGGCAAGCCGGAGCGATCCGGCCTGCCCCGTGATCGCGTCGCTCCTTCGCCAATGCGATGTCGCAGCCAACGCTAGGCGCTTGTCCTGCACGCGACTACAATCGCCCTCCACGCTTTGAACACCGTCCACGCGCATGCCGACCTGTACGCTGCACCCCCTGCCCTACCACGCCGACCCCGCGCTGTATTTCAGCTGCCTGCGCCAGGCCCCGGGCGCGATCCTGCTGGACAGCGCCCGCCCGGTTGCCGAGCGCGGACGCTTCGACCTGCTCAGCGCCTGGCCGCTACAGCAGTTCCAGGCAGGCGATGGGGAAAGCGGCACGGCGTATTTGCAGCGCTTGCGCGAAGCCCTTGCGGGCCTTGGCCACGCAGACCTGCCCGGGGGCATGACACTGCCGTTTGCCGGCGGCCTGATCGGCTACCTGAGCTACGATTTCGGCCGACGCCTGGAGCACCTGCCGGCGCTCGCCAACGATGACCTTCTTCTGCCGGATGCCTGCCTGGGGCTATATGCCTGGGCACTGGTCACCGACCATCACCTACGCACCACGCAGTTGGTCTTTCACCCCAGCGTGCCCGACACCGAACGCGAGCGCCTGGTACAGCTGTTCGAAGCACAGCACGCTGACGAAGCAAACCACTTCGCCCTGCTCGCGCCGATGCGCGGCGACCTTCAGCCTGCGCAGTACCAGGCAGCCTTCGACCAAGTGCAGCGCTACATCCACGCCGGCGACTGCTACCAGATCAACCTCACCCAACGCTTCCGCGCGCCCTGCCAGGGCGACCCCTGGCGCGCCTACCAGGCCCTGCGCCAGGCGTGCCCAACCCCGTTCTCGGGCTTCCAGCAATTGGCCGACGGCAGCGCGCTGCTGAGCTTTTCCCCAGAGCGCTTCATCCAGGTCAGCCAGGGCCGCGTGGAAACCCGCCCGATCAAAGGCACTCGCCCACGCGCCGCAGACCCGGCCGAGGACGCACGCAACGCTGCCGAACTGCTTGCCAGCCCCAAGGACCGCTCGGAAAACCTGATGATCGTGGATTTGCTGCGCAATGACCTGGGCCGCAGCTGCCAGGTCGGCTCGGTGAAAGTGCCGGAGCTGTTCAGCCTGGAAAGCTACCCGAACGTGCATCACCTGGTCAGCAGCGTCACCGGCCAACTGGATGCGAACAAGGACGCCCTGGACCTGATCGCCGGCAGCTTCCCCGGCGGCTCGATCACCGGTGCGCCGAAGATCCGCGCCATGCAGATCATCGACGAACTGGAACCTACGCGCCGGGCGCTGTACTGCGGTTCACTGCTCTATGTGGACGTGCGTGGCGAGATGGACAGCTCCATTGCCATCCGCAGCCTGCTGGTCAAGGATGGCCAGGTGTGCTGCTGGGGCGGCGGCGCAGTGGTCGCGGATTCGCAATGGGAAGCGGAATACGAAGAGTCGATCGCCAAGGTGCGCGTGCTGATGGAAACGCTGCAAAGCCTCTGAGCCCGGCACGGGCACAGCGTCTACTCTGCCATTTTTTGTTACCATCGCAGCATTACGAGCGCACAGCGCCATACACAGATGGAAACCGCCTGATGAGCCAAGCCTTCGACGTCGCCGCCCTGGCAGCGGCCTATGCCAACAAGTCCCCGCAGGACATCCTCAAGCTCGCCTTCGAACACTTCGGCGACGAGCTGTGGGTCTCCTTCAGCGGCGCCGAAGACGTGGTGCTGGTGGACATGGCCTGGAAGCTGAACAAGCAGGTGAAGGTGTTCAGCCTCGACACCGGCCGCCTGCACCCGGAAACCTATCGCTTCATCGACCAGGTGCGCGAGCAGTACAAGCTGCCGATCGAGATCCTCAGCGCCGACCGCGACAAGCTCGACCCTTTCGTCAAGGAAAAGGGCCTGTACAGCTTCTACAAGGATGGCCACGGCGAATGCTGCGGCATCCGCAAGATCGAGCCGCTGCGCCGCAAGCTTTCCACCGTCAGCGCCTGGGCCACCGGGCAGCGCCGCGACCAGAGCCCAGGCACCCGCAGCCAGGTGGCCGCATTGGAAATCGACAGCGCGTTTTCCACGCCCGAACGCACCCTGTACAAGTTCAACCCCTTGGCCCAGATGAGCAGCGAGGAAGTCTGGGGCTATATCCGCATGCTTGAACTGCCCTACAACAGCTTGCACGAGCGCGGCTTCATCAGCATTGGCTGCGAACCCTGCACCCGCCCGGTACTGCCCAACCAGCACGAGCGCGAAGGCCGCTGGTGGTGGGAGGAAGCCACCCAGAAGGAGTGCGGGCTGCATGCCGGCAACCTGATCAGCAAGGCCTGATTCGCGAGGCACAAAAAAACCGGCCGATCGGCCGGTTTTTTTGTACCTGTACGATCAGTGCACCGGAAGCTCGACGCCTTCGAACAGCTCTTCGAGTTCCTGCTTGTTGTGGCACTGGATGGCCTTGGCCATCACTTCACGGGTCAGGTGCGGCGCGAACTTCTCGATGAAGTCGCACATGAAGCCGCGCAGGAAGGTGCCACGACGGAAGCCGATCTTGGTGATGCTGGCCTCGAACAGTTCGCTGGCATCCAGGCACACCAGGTCGCTGTCGAGCTTGGTATCGACCGCCATCTTGGCCACGATGCCCACGCCCAGGCCCACCATCAGGCTGACGTAGGTCTTGATCACGTCGGCGTCGGCTG
Source organism: Pseudomonas sp. NPDC089554 (assembly GCF_050280645.1). Lineage (NCBI taxonomy): Bacteria > Pseudomonadati > Pseudomonadota > Gammaproteobacteria > Pseudomonadales > Pseudomonadaceae > Pseudomonas > Pseudomonas sp. NPDC089554. Next base: position 23,588 of record NZ_JBNNVR010000065.1, on the reverse strand, counting down.
CGGTGAACACCACCTTTGGCGTCAGGCCACGGTGATTGAAGGCTTCGTCGAGCTTGGAGCGGCCGGTGAAACCGAATTGTAGGTGACGATCGGGTATTCTGCCAGCGCTTCGAGGGTCAGCTTCGGCAGCTTGGTCAGCGGGTGCCCCTGGGGCACCACCACGCAGCGGTTCCACTTGTAGCACGGCATCATGATCAGGTCGCCGAACAGCTCCAGCGCCTCGGTGGCGATGGCGAAATCGACCGTGCCATCGGCCGCCATCTCGGCGATCTGCATGGGCGAGCCCTGGTGCATGTGCAGGGCGACTTCCGGGTATTGCTTGATGAAGCTGCTGATCACCGGTGGCAGCGCATAGCGCGCCTGGGTGTGGGTGGTGGCGATGGACAGCGTGCCCTTCTTCTCGTTGGAGAATTCCTGGGCGATCTGCTTGATGCTCTCGACCTTGCGCAGGATCTCGCCAGCAGTATTGATGATGCGCTCGCCAGCCGGGGTCACGCGGGTCAGGTGCTTGCCGCTGCGGGCGAAGACTTCGACACCCAGCTCGTCCTCGAGCAGGCGGATCTGCTTGCTGATGCCGGGTTGCGAGGTGTAGAGGCTCTGCGCAGTCGCGGAGACGTTGAGGTCATGGTGCGCCACTTCCCAGATGTAGCGCAGTTGTTGGAGCTTCATAGGTATCCCTCAAATCAGCGGTAGGTCACCGGCTGCTGGCAGCGACGATTTATAACTATATTAGTGGTAAGAGAAATAAATCTAGAACTATTTTGTTACGATCAGCGGAAATGGCTTACTGCCAGCATCACCCTTTCCTACGCCCCAAATGCTGTGCCAAAGGCACCATGTAGACCGGCACCGAGGACAACTGCAACAGCCGCACAGCCGTACGACCGATCGGCACATCGACCCCTGCACCATGGCTATGGCTGCCAAATATAAGCAGGTCGACCGCCAGGCGCTGGGCCTGCTCGAGGATCACCTGGGCCGGGTCGCCCTGACGCACCCGCACCGCGCGTATCAAGGCGAGGTCTGCCGCTTCGCCCAATTCGTCACGAAAGTTCTCCAGTACCCGCTGCTCGATGTTGGCCATCACCGTGTTGACGCCTTCGCTGTGCAGTGCATCCAGGGTCTGCTCGTCGAGGTAGCTTTGCAGGAGAGATTCGGCGAACTGGCCCATCGGCTCCACCGCATGGATCACATACAACTCCGCACTGAACGAGCGCGCCAGGGCCAAGGCGTGCTGCATCACGAAGGGCGCATAAACACCGAGGTCAGAGGCATACAGCATGGAACGGATCATTCGACCTCCTCGACTGCCGCTGCGGCAGGGCAAGCTTCAGCTTAGCAGCGCCATGCCGTAGCGCCCGGTCATCCGCCGCTACAGGGCACGGACGGCAAGGCATGCAAGGTTCAGGACTGCTGGTTGCGGCGGTCGATGAAAGCCAAGGCCTGGTACAGCGCCTCGATGCGCGGCAGGCTGCACCCGGCTTCGCGGGCACGGGCCAGCGGCTCGCCATAGATGGCCTGCAACTCCAGCGGGCGCTGCTGGGCATGGTCGTGGTACATGCTCGGCCAGTAATCGGGCATCTGCTCGGTCACCCGGAACAGATGCTCGGCATAGCCATCGGGCAGCACATGGCCACAGGCGCTGGCGCCCTGCACCACTTCGGCCATCAGTGCGCGCACCAGGTCGCGGCTGGAGGGGTCGCTCATCAGCGGCGTGGTGCTGGCCTGCAGCAGCACCGACAGGCCGTTGTAGGGCACGTTCCACACCAGTTTCTGCCAACGGGCCTGGCCCAGGTTGTCCATGGCCTGGGAGTCCACGCCCGCAGCGCGGAACAACGCCGCCCCTTGCTCCAGCACTGCACCCGCACCTTCACCCGGACCGCTGTGATAACCCAGGTTGACCGCGCCCAGGGCCTGGTGGCGAATCACCCCGGGGGCCTCACGGTTGACGCAGATGAAACACAGGCCACCGAGCAGGTGCAGGTCCGGACGCAGGGCTGGGCGCAATTGCTCTTCCACACCCAGGCCATTCTGCAGCAACACGACCTTGGCACCCGCCGCTGCTGCCTGCACGATCAACGGCGCCAGCTCGGCGTTGCTGGTGGCCTTGGCCCCCACCAGCAGCCAATCGCATGGCGGCATGTCGGCGGCATTGGCGTAGGCCTGCACCTTCATATGCAGCTGGCCATGCACGTCACTGTTCACGGTCAGGCCATTGGCCTGCACGGCGCTGAACTCGCTGCGCAACAGAAAATGCACGTCGAAGCCGGCGCGGGCCAGCATCAGGCCATAGAAGCCACCGATGGCGCCGCTGCCAATGATGCCGATACGAGGGTTGCCAGAGTCCATGCCTTGCTCCTGTCTGAATATGGGCGTGTCGACCGCTTATCAGCCGGCGCTGCACATGCTAGCGCCAAGCAAGCGACCCGCCCAGTACGGAAAACGGCAAAAACCCCCTGTAGACAAGGGGTAGCCCATTGTCGCGCCCCCTGTAACGCGCTAAGGTTCCGCTCCCCGCTGCGAACAATCTGCTGCTGGGCCGCACGGGGATTGCTGGCGGCCGGCACCCGTGACCTGACGAGTAACACGATGGCTGATTTACCGATCGATGACCTCAACGTTGCCTCCAACGAGACCCTGATCACCCCCGATCAGCTCAAGACGGAACTCCCCCTCAGCGCCAAGGCCCTGCAGACCGTGACTGCCGGCCGCGAAGTGGTGCGCAACATCCTCGACGGCAAGGACCATCGCCTGTTCGTCGTGGTTGGCCCCTGCTCGATCCACGACATCAAGGCCGCCCACGAATACGCCGAGCGCCTCAAGGTGCTGGCCGAGGAAGTCTCCGACACCCTGTATCTGGTGATGCGCGTGTACTTCGAGAAGCCTCGCACCACCGTTGGCTGGAAAGGCTTGATCAACGACCCGTACCTGGACGACTCCTTCAAGATCCAGGACGGCTTGCACATCGGTCGCAAGCTGCTGCTGGACCTCGCCGAAATGGGCCTGCCCACCGCCACCGAAGCCCTCGACCCGATCTCCCCGCAGTACCTGCAGGACCTGATCAGCTGGTCGGCAATCGGCGCGCGCACCACCGAGTCCCAGACTCACCGGGAAATGGCCTCGGGCCTGTCCTCGGCGGTCGGCTTCAAGAACGGCACCGACGGCGGCCTGACCGTGGCGATCAACGCCCTGCAATCGGTCTCCAAGCCTCACCGTTTCCTGGGCATCAACCAGGAAGGCGGCGTGTCCATCGTCACCACCAAGGGCAACGCCTACGGCCATGTGGTGCTGCGCGGCGGCAACGGCAAGCCCAACTATGACTCGGTCAGCGTCGCCCTGTGCGAGCAGGACCTGGCCAAGGCGAAGATCAAGGCCAACATCATGGTCGATTGCAGCCACGCCAACTCCAACAAGGACCCTGCCCTGCAGCCGCTGGTCATGGAGAACGTGGCCAACCAGATCCTCGAAGGCAACCAGTCGATCATCGGCCTGATGGTCGAAAGCCACCTGAACTGGGGCTGCCAGGCCATTCCAAAGAACCTCGACGAACTGCAATACGGCGTCTCCGTGACCGATGCGTGCATCGACTGGAGCGCCACCGAGAAGACCCTGCGCAGCATGCACGCCAAGCTCAAGGACGTGCTGCCCAAGCGCCAGCGCGGCTGAGCCAGGCTGGACAAACGAAAACGCCGGGCAATGCCCGGCGTTTTCGTTTGCATAAGGTTCAGGCCTTGGTGGAATGGCGCTGCTGCCGCTCCATGTAGCGCTCGACGTAGGAGCACGAAGGGATCACCGTGTAGCCCATCTGCTCGGCGTACTCCAGGGCCTTTTCGGTGAGCGCGGCGGCAATGCCGCGACCGCGCAAGGCATTCGGCACGAAGGTGCGGTAGATGTCCAGCGTCTGCTTGCCCAGGTCCATGTACGTCAGGTAGGCCCGGTGACCGTCCACGCTGGTCTCGAACTGATGACCGGCCTGGTCATGGTGGATGGTCAGCGCTTCACTCATCACTACTCCTCGCAGGCCCGACTGTGCAGACCTATACCTTAACCGATGGTTTATCCGGCGGAGGAACCTCTACGCCACGTCATGCCACTTGGACAGCGGCACGGCACGAAACGTTCTGCGCCTGATGCCACCTCAAATAGTAGGCGTGCCAAGCGGGATTGCTCAAGGTGCCAACGGGTAAAAATCCGTGAAAACGGATTTTGTCGCGGCAACAGACCTCTGTGAAACAACACGCCGGATGTTCTAGCTTTAAGACGCCGAAAGACCACCAAAGTCACTGTTAGTTCAACAAAAAGTTTCTGCTGGTACAGTCGCTTGCGATCACTGTGCGGGCGCTTTCACAATTTCCCTACAAACCTTGTCGCACGCGGCCCTTGGCAACATTTTTTTTGCAGTTCTTGCGCTCTGTCAGTTTACTTACTACAAGTAATGGGTACTATGTACACCGGCCAGTTTCTCCTTTCCGAGAGATGGCTATTTAATAGAAAGTCCTTGAAGGGGAACACGATGAACAACGTTCTGAAATTCTCTGCTCTGGCTCTGGCCGCAGTTCTGGCTACCGGTTGCAGCAGCGTATCCAAAGAAACCGAAGCTCGTCTGACTGCTACCGAAGACGCAGCAGCTCGCGCTCAAGCCCGTGCAGACGAAGCCTACCGTAAGGCTGACGACGCTCTGGCAGCCGCTCAGAAGGCTCAGCAGACCGCTGACGAAGCCAACGAGCGCGCTCTGCGCATGCTGGACAAAGCCAGCCGCAAGTAATAATCCTCACGGATTGTTAAGAAGCCGACCCACTTGTGGGTCGGCTTTTTTATTGCCAACTAAACGCACCGCAAACAAAAAGGCCTGCACTAAGGCAGGCCTTCTGGCTCGCTCGGCACTCGCTATTGGAGTTCCGGTGGAATGCTCGAAACCATCGGCGCAGCGCCTGCGCCATCGACCGGTACGGCAATTTCTACCGGCATACCATCTTCGGCGGCAACCACGTCACGTACCATATCCCAGTTCATGCGCAGGTTATTGGCCAGGTCTTCACGCTTGAGCAGTGCATTGATGACGGCGGTGTGCTTATCGACAACCGATGGATCGCCATGGTCGTCCAACGGGGTGTGCGCCTCGAGGTAGACCTTGCCAGCACTCACACCGAACTTGTAGGGCTCGTTGATGATGCGTACCGAGGTTCCGACCGGCACCATCTTGGACAATTCCAGCACGTTGTTGTTGAGCATACGGAAGCAGCCATGGCTGGTGCGCATGCCGATGCCGAACTTCTTGTTCGAGCCATGGATCAGGTAGCTCGGCAAGCCGAGGGTGAACTTGAACGGGCCCAGCGGGTTGTCCGGGCCGGCGGGCACCACGGCCGGCAAGATATCGCCATCGGCAGCGTGCTCGGCGCGAATCGAAGCAGGGGGCGTCCAGGTCGGGTTCGGTGTCTTGGCGGTGATCTTGGTGTTGGCGACCGGCGAACCCCAACCTTCGCGACCAATGCCCAGCGGGAACGTATGCACCACGTTCTGCCCTTTCGGGTAGTAGTAGAGGCGATACTCCGCCAGGTTGATGACGATGCCTTCACGCGGGCCCGGCGGCAGCACGTAGCGAGTCGGCAGGATGATCTCGGTGCCCGCGCCCGGCAACCAAGGGTCGACACCCGGGTTGGCGGCGATCATTTCCAGATAGCCGAGGTCGTTGGCCGTGCCGATGTCGGCGAAGGTGTCCTCGTACTTGGCCTTTATCACCCGGACCTGGCCCACCACATCCTCGCCAGGCGGCGGCAGCGGCAATTCCAGCGCAACGGCAGGGCCGATCATCAGCAGAGCGGCCAAAGGCAGGCAACGGGTGACGGCGGGAAAGCGCGGCAACATCCGGTAAATCCTTCGAAAGGTAGTCAAGATGGGAGATTGTACACCCGGCCCGAGGGCAGCGGGAGGCGTCACCGCAGCCTGTAAACGTTTCAGATGATGAAAGGTTGCTCAGAGTTCCGGCCAGACCGGGCGCGTACCGCATCGCTGGGCTTCGAGTATCGCCTTGCACAGCGGGCACAGGCGGCCATCGCGGTATACCGAACGCTCCACACCCGACCAGCGTGGCTGCGCAGGCAGCAGGCCACCGCACAAGGTACGATCGACCGGCGCCCCGAGTTCGAGCTGACGGGCAACTAGATGCACACGCACTTCCTGGCACGCAAACAGGTCGAGCTGCTCATCGGGCTCGATCAGTTGGTAGGCATAGAGGGACCAGGCGGGACGCGGCATCGGGGGCTCCAATCGGGGGCGCGCAACATTAGCCGAAAGCCGCGCCCGATAAAAGCGTCACAGCAAGGGTTTTATCGCCGGCCAGGCATTTTCCAGCAAGCGCTGCTGGGCCCCTTGCGCAGGGTGAATACCATCGGCCTGCATCAGTTCCGGTACACCGCCCACCCCTTCCAGGAAGAACGGCACCAAAGGCACCTGTTTCTGCGTGGCCAACTGCTCATAGACCTGGGCGAACGCCGTGGTATAGCGCACGCCGTAGTTCGGCGGCAGGCGCATGCCCAGCAACACCACCTTGGCCCCTGCCTCGCGAGAGCGGTCGATCATCGAAGCAAGATTTTGTTGCAATTGCTGTGGAGGCTGGCCGCGCAGGCCATCGTTGCCACCCAGCTCCAGTACCACCAGCTCCGGCTTGTGCTCTGCAAGCAGCGCAGGCAGCCGCGCCTGGCCTCCTGCGCTGGTATCGCCGGAGATGGACGCATTGACCACCTTGTCGTCGAAACCCTGCTCCTGCAGGCGCTGCTGCAACAGGGAAACCCATCCCTGGCGGGTATCCAGGCCAAAACCGGCGCTGATACTATCGCCGACAACCAGCAATGTTCCCGCCGCCGCGCTCTGGGCCAGGCAATACAGGGCCAGACCGGTACTCAACCACCACACTCGCATCGGATTCTCCATGAGCCCCAGCATTCTCGTTGCGCAGAACCTTAGCAAAGTGGTTCCCAGCGCGGAAGGCGACCTGACCATCCTGCACGCGCTTTCGCTCACCCTCGACCAGGGCGACAGCCTGGCCATCGTCGGCGCCTCCGGCTCCGGCAAGTCGACCCTGCTGGGTTTGCTGGCCGGCCTCGACCGGCCCAGTGCCGGCAGCGTCATTCTCGCCGGCCACGACCTCGGCCCACTGGACGAGGACCAACGCGCCCGGGTGCGTGCCGAGCACGTGGGCTTCGTATTCCAGTCGTTCCAGTTGCTCGACAGCCTCAACGCCCTCGAGAACGTCATGCTGCCACTGGAGCTGGACGGCCGCCGCGATGCCCGCGAGCACGCTCGCGAGCTACTCGAGCGCGTCGGCCTGGGCCAGCGCCTGACCCACACCCCACGCCAACTCTCAGGCGGCGAGCAGCAACGGGTGGCGATCGCCCGGGCCTTTGCCGCCCAGCCTGCGGTGCTGTTCGCCGACGAGCCCACGGGTAACCTCGACAGCCACACCGGCGAGCGCATCAGCGACCTGCTGTTCGATCTGAACAAGGAGCGCGGCACCACGCTGGTACTGGTCACCCATGACGAGCGCCTGGCCAAACGCTGCCGCCGCCTCATTCGCCTGGACGCTGGCCGCCTGGTGGCGCCCCTGGAGCCGTGATGACCCGTCTGCCCTTCGTGCGCCTGTGCGCCCTGGCCCTGCGCCAGCTGCTGCGCGATGCCCGTGCCAGTGAGGTACGGGTGCTGTTCTTCGCCTTGCTGGTGGCCGTGGCCGCCAGCACCGCCATCGGCTACTTCGGTGCGCGCCTGAACGGCGCCATGCAGTTGCGGGCCAGCGAGTTCCTGGCTGCCGACCTGGTACTGCAGGGCTCCTCACCCTCCCAGCAGGCGCAGGTCGCCGCTGGCAAGGCGCTGGGCCTGCAACATGCGCAGGTGGTGGAGTTCACCAGCGTGGTCGGTACCGACGCGGGCATCCAGCTGTCGAGCATCAAGGCTGCCGACAACGCCTACCCCCTGCGCGGCCAATTGCGCAGTGCAGAAGCACCCTATGGCGTCGAGACACCCGGCGGCGGCCCTGCGCCCGGCGAGGCCTGGGTCGAACCTCGGCTGCTGGCGGCGCTGGGGCTGGCGGTGGGTGACAGCATCGACGTCGGCATGAAGACGCTGCGCATGACCCGGGTACTGACCTATGAGCCAGACCGCGCCGGCAACTTCTACAGCCTCACGCCCAGGGTGCTGATGAACCTGGCCGACCTGGACGCCACCGGGGTGGTGCAACCCGGTAGCCGGGTGACCTACCGCGACCTCTGGCGCGGCGAGCCGGACAGCTTGGCCAGCTATCGGCAAGACGCAGAAAAAACGCTGGCCGCCAACCAGCGCCTGCTCGACACCCGCGACGGCAACCGACAGATCGGCGGCGCCCTGGGGCGTGCCGAGCGCTACCTGAACATGGCCAGCCTGGTCGCGGTACTGCTGGCCGGGGTCGCCGTAGCCTTGTCGGCCAGCCGCTATGCGGCGCGACGCCTGGACGCCAGCGCGCTGCTGCGTTGCCTGGGGCTGTCCCGGCACCAGGCCCTAGGGCTGTATTGCCTGCAACTGGCCATGCTCGGCCTCGCCGCAGCGGTCACAGGCGCAGTACTGGGCTGGCTGGCACAGCTTGGGCTGTTCAGGCTGCTCGAGGGGCTGCTGCCCAGCACAGTGCCGCCTGGCGGCATCATCCCGGCACTGGCCGGCATCGGCACCGGGCTGGTAGCCCTGGCCGGGTTCGCCTTGCCACCACTGGCGGCGCTGGGCCGGGTTCCGCCCCTGCGGGTGCTGCGTCGCGACCTGCTCCCCGTACCGCCCAGCAGCTGGCTGGTCTATGGCGCCGCCCTGCTCGCCCTAGGCCTGATCATGTGGCGCCTGAGCCTCGACCTGCTGCTGACCTTCGCCCTGCTCGGCGGTGGGCTGCTCGCCGCCATCGTGCTCGGCGGCCTACTGCTGCTCGGGCTGCGTAGCCTGCGGCGCCTGCTGGGTGGCGCGCCGCTGCCCTGGCGCCTGGGCCTGGGCCAGTTGCTGCGTCACCCGCTGGCCGCCGCTGGTCAGGCCCTGGCCTTCGGCCTGATCCTGCTGGCGATGGCCCTGGTGGCGCTGCTGCGCGCCGAACTGCTGGACAACTGGCAGGCGCAGCTACCCAAGGATGCGCCCAACCACTTCGCCCTCAATATCCTGCCGGACGAGCGTGAACCCTTCATCCAGCGCCTGCACGAGGTCAACGCCCGCTCGGCACCGCTCTACCCCGTCATTCCCGGGCGTCTGACCCATATCAACGAGCAGCCCGTACAGCAGATCGTCAGCAAGGAATCCCAGGGCGACCGCGCAGTACAACGCGACCTCAGCCTGACCTGGGCCGCCGAGTTGCCGCCAGGCAATGCCCTGACCGCTGGCAACTGGTGGCAGGAGGCTCCGGTAGAGAATGGCCCGCCCGGCGTTTCGGTGGAGTCGGAGCTGGCGGCAAGCCTCAAGCTGCAACTGGGCGACCTGCTGACCTTCGACATCGGCGGCCAGCACCGCCAGGCCAAGGTCAGCAGCCTGCGTAGCGTGCATTGGGACAGCTTCCAGCCGAACTTCTACATGATCTTCCAACCCGGCACCCTGCAAGGCCTGCCCGCCACCTACCTGACCAGCTTCTACCTGGCGCCTGGGCACGATGTGGATGTGGTGGCGCTGTCGCGAGCGTTCCCGGCAGTGACGATCCTTCAGGTCGACGCCTTGCTCGGCCAACTGCGCAGCATCCTCGCCCAGGTCACCCTGGCCGTTGAGTACGTACTGTTGTTCGTGCTGGCTGCGGGGCTCGCGGTGCTGTTCGCCGGCTTGCAGGCGACCCTTGATGAGCGTATTCGCCAGGGCGCACTGCTGCGCGCACTTGGCGCGGGGCGTGCGCTGCTGGTGAAGGCTCGGCGCATCGAGTTCGGCTTGCTCGGTGCAGCCAGCGGCCTGTTGGCTGCGCTGGGCTGTGAACTCATCACCCTGGTGCTGTACCGCTACGCGTTCGACCTGCATTGGGCCCCGCACCCTTGGCTGCTGGTGCTGCCGCTGGTGGGTGCGCTACTGGTGGGGGCAGCTGGCGTGTTCGGTACCCGGCGGGCGCTGAATGCGACGCCGCTGAGCGTGCTGCGCGAGGCCTAAGCGCCGTAGCGGATTCGGTTGATATACCAATTCGCCTCGCCAGTCGGCGTGTGCACCACCACCTCGTCGCCCTCCTCTTTCTTGAGGAGGGCGCGAGCCATCGGTGAGTCGATGGAGATGTAGTCGTTACGCCCATAGATCTCGTCGTAGCCAACGATACGGAAGGTCATGGTCTCGCCTTCATCGTTCTCGATCTCGACCCAGGCCCCGAAGAACACCTTGCCTTCCTGCTGCGGCGAATAAGCGACGACCTTGACGTCTTCCAGACGCTTGCGCAAGTAGCGCACACGGCGGTCGATCTCGCGCAGCAGCTTCTTGTTGTACTGGTAGTCGGCATTCTCGCTGCGATCGCCCAGCGAGGCAGCCCAGGTGACCTTCTGGGTGATTTCGGGACGATAGACACGCCACAGGTGGTCGAGCTCCTTCTTCAGGGCCTCGTGACCTTCGGTGGTGATGATGTTGGTGCTCAAGCCGGCTTCTCCTCAGCGCATCCGCGGCAGGCGACATCGGCCTGCCGGGGCACCGAGCTTAACCAAAAAAGCATTGCCCTACACGCCCGCTCAAGCGCGGGTGATAAGGCCCTGGCGCGCGATGCGGGTGAGCTGGGCGATCACCTCGTCAGCCTCATCCGCGCTGGGCGCCTGGATCACCGCAAGGTCGAAGCGGTCATTGGCATATTGGGCGAGGTTGCACGGGGTTTCAGCGAATTGGATCAGGAAGGCACGTGCCTGGCCTTTGCGTCGCGACAAGCCGTCGAGGTTGCGCAAAAGGGTCGGCTGGTGCTGGCCACCGAGCAGGATGCGCGGTGTGCGGGCTGCCTGGTTGGCAGGCAGGGGGGTGAGGAAAACACTGGTACGTGGACAGCTCATGGAGATATCTCCGCCTCGCGAAACCCGCTGGGCAGCGGTGGGAGGCGTCACCGAACCAGCGCTTTAGCGGTATTTCGGATAACCCATCAGGTTGCCCTGCGCCCCGCAAGTAGCTGTTTAAATCGGCGCAAGCGGTATCGTAGAGCGTCGAACGGCAAGCTGCAAGTGGGCTTTCACTTGTAGCTTGCCGTTCGGGTATTGCAGGGGTGTGTCAGCGAGCGATCAGGCGGTCCAGCGACAGCCGCCCTGCCCCTTCGAACAGCACTGCCAGGGTGCCGCCCAGCAGCGCCAGGCCGAACTCATAGCCGTTATTGGACATGAACAGGCCATTGTCGAAGTGCACCGAAAAGATCGCCACCAGCAGCAAGACACCCAGGCCCAGCGCCGCAGGACGCGCCAGCAGGCCGATCACCAGGGCCAGGCCGCCGAAGAACTCGACAGCGCCGGACAACAGCGCCATCAGGTAGCCCGGCGCCAGGCCGATACTCTCCATCCACTGCCCAGTGGCTTCGAGGCCGTAGCCACCGAACATGCCGAACAGCTTTTGTGCGCCATGGGCCATGAAGATGACGCCAATCAGGATACGGATGATGCTCAGGCCGAAACCGGCGCGGGTGGTGAACAGGGCGGTGATCGAGGCGTTCATGTTGCAGGCTTCCTTGGTGTGTTTGGTTGGAATGGACGCCATATTAACCAAATTAACGAATAATAAAACCGCAAAAAACGCCACATAAAAATCGAAAATATAGATACATCAGCGTTTAGTGGCTCGTTCCAGCGAAGCCCGCTCACGGTTGAACGCCAGGAAGTACTTGTTGACGCTGTTGACGAAATTCACCGGTCCCATGCCCACCTGCTCCATGGCCACCCGCTCGGTCTGGAAGAACCACTGATTGCCGTTGAGCCCCCGGCGCCGGGCCTCGGCACGCATGGCCTGGACCCGCTCTGGCCCGAGATTGTAGGCCGCCAATATGAACGCCATGCGTTCGCGCTCGTTGAGCTGCGGGCTGGCGAAGAACTTGCGACGAATCAACGCCAGATAGCGGGCACTGGCCTGCACATTGCCATCGACCGTGGCGGTATTGCTCACGCCCACCCGCTGCGCTGCCGAGGGCGTGATCTGCATCAGGCCGTGGGCACCACCCATGCCGCGCGCTTTGGGGTCGAGAGTGGATTCCTTGAACGCCAGCGCCGCCAGGTTCAGCCAGTCGAACTGCTGGTCGCCGGCGTGCTTCTGCAACACCGGGCGCACCGACTCGAGGCGCTGGCGGTCCCGGCGTGCCAGCGGATCATGTACCCGGTACTGACGTCGGTAGATACGTTCGAAGGCGGCATCTTGGTTGTCGGGCGCGCGGTAGCCTGCGAGGAAGTGGTCGACTGTAGTCTGCAGCGTGGCGGCATCACGTCGCACGTACCAGCGGATCGCTTGCGCCTGGCCCAGGCGCAGTTGAGTGTCCAGGCGCAGACGCGGCATCACCCGCGCCCAGCGTTGTGCGATCGGACGCTCCACCACGGTCAGGTGATAGATGCCGGCCTGAACCATTTCCAGTACATCCTCCACCGCCAAGGTCGGGTCGGCCCACTCGACCTTGATCGGTGCACGCTTGCGCAGTGCCAATTGCTGGTTGGCCTGCTGGATCACCGCACCGGCGGCACTGGCGCTGGTCAAGACGACCGTGCGCCCGGACAACTGCTCGACCCGGCTGAAACCCCGCTCGCCCTTGCGCCCCACCAGCATCAATTGCACCTGATCGACCACTGGCGCAGTGGCGCTTACGCCGCCCGCCAGCGCTGGGTCGATCAACTCACCAGGTGCGGCCAGGTCGCCCTCGCCGCGCTCCAGGGCCAGGAGCAGCTGCTCCTTGGCACGGGGCACGAGCTTGACGCTCAATTCCTCATTATCGCCCACCCGCGCATTGAGGTAGTGCTCCAAGGCGCGCAGGCGATAGTACTCGACGCCAATGGGCTCGCCCTTGACCTCGCCGGAGCTGTTGCGGCTCTGGTTGACCAGCACCCGCAACACCTTGCTGGCGCGTATCTGCGCAAGGTCGCGCAGCTGACTGGCTGGCACGATGTGCGGCCCCGGCTGCTGGGCGTTAGCCAGGCCAGTGGCCGCCAGCGAAAGCATCAGCGTGGTCAGAACAATTCGCAGCATGAAGGAAAGACGTCCGAGGGCTGATGGCAGGAGGGCTGTCTACGCAGGTAGCCCACTCATCGCTCCGTGATGAATGACGGCAAAAGACCATGGCAAACGTTTGAAGTTCTTGGTTTTTTCTAGATATACCGGTTTTGCTATGCTGGCCGCCCCCGCGGCACGAGGTAGCACCATGCAACTGATCGATATCGGCGTCAACCTGACCAACAGCAGTTTCCACGACCAGCAGGCATCCATTGTCGAACGTGCCGTGGCCGCAGGCGTGGTGCAGATGGTCCTGACCGGCACCAGCCTTGCGGTCAGCGAACAGGCCCTGGCGTTGTGCGAGCAGCTCGACCAAGACGGCCGACACCTCTTCGCCACCGCCGGGGTGCACCCCCACGATGCCAGCAGCTGGGACACCGCCAGCGAGCGCAACCTGCGTCAGTTGCTAAGCCACCCAAGAGCACGCGCCGTAGGCGAATGCGGGCTGGACTTCAACCGCGACTTCTCGCCTCGCCCGCAGCAGGAGAAAGCCCTGGAGGCGCAGCTTACGCTTGCAGCTGAACTGCGCCTGCCGGTGTTCCTGCACGAGCGCGACGCCAGCGAACGCCTGCTGGCGATCCTCAAGGGCTACCGCGATCACCTGCCCGCCGCCGTGGTGCATTGCTTCACCGGGGAACGCCAGGCGCTGTTCGCCTACCTGGACATGGACCTGCATATCGGCATTACCGGCTGGATCTGCGACGAACGCCGCGGCACGCACCTACACCCCCTGGTGGGCAATATCCCAGAAGGACGCCTGATGCTGGAAACCGATGCGCCGTACCTGCTGCCCCGCAGCCTGCGCCCAAAACCGAAGAATGGCCGCAACGAGCCCGCGTTCCTGCCAGAAGTGCTGCGTGAAGTGGCGTTGCATCGCGGCGAGGACATCGCCCACACCGCTGCCCACACCAGCGCGACGGCGCGAGCGTTCTTCAACCTGAACTGAGTCGTTGACCCACATCAAGACACCCTCCGAGCAGCTGAGCACAATGATGGCACCTTGCCAATAATGTTTCCGCTCAACTCAGAGAAGACCTACCATGGGTGCCTGGCTTAGCAATATCTCCTTGAAGTACAAATTCTGGGCCGTCAACGCAGTGGCCTTCGTCACCACCTTGCTGCTGGTGCTCTACGCCGTGCACCTGGAGCAGCAGGCCCGCGCCGAAACCGCCCGCTCGCAGGCCATCGCCCAGTCTGAACTGCTGGCCGCATGGCCCGCAGGCCAGCCGCTACCTCGCCACACGCAGCTGATCACCTGGCAGAACGGGCAAACGCCCAGCCTCGCTGGCGAACCCCTGGATGCGCTGAACCAGGGCCCTGGCTGGGTCGAGCTGCCAGCGGCCACCTTGCTGGGCGACAGCCCGGTGCTGGGCGCGCAGGTGGTTCATCAAGGCGAGCGCCGCTTGGCAGTGCTGGCCCAATCGCCCAGCCTGCGCCAGGTGTTTCTCGATCGCTTCAGCAATTATGCGGTGTGCGTGCTGGTGCTGATGCTGGCCATGCTGGGCGCCTCGCAGTTGCTGATTCGCTTCCTGCTCAGCCAGCTCAACACCCTCAAGGACGTGATGCTGCACGTGGAGAAGACCGGCGACCTGTCGGCCCGCGTACCACTGGCCTGTGGCGACGAGGTCGGGCAGATGGCGGGCGCCTTCAACGCCATGCAGGCCACCTACCACCGCGTGGTCAGCACCGTCGCGCACACCGCCGCGCAACTCGACAGCGGTGCTGCGCGCCTGGCATCGAGCATGGCGGATGTACGCCACGGCATGCTTGGCCAGCAAAGCGAGACCGACCAAGCGGCCACGGCCATCAACGAGATGTCTGCCACCGTGCACCACATCGCCCAGCACGCCGGGGCCACCCGCGACCTGTCGCAAAGCGCCGACACCCTCGCAGGCAGCGGCCAGGAGGTGGTGAGCCGGGTGCAGGACTCCATCGCCGGGCTGTCCAGCGGCGTGCAGCAGACCGCCGAGATGATTCGCCAACTTGCCGACGACAGCCAGAAGATCAACAGCGTGGTCGGGGTGATACACAGCATCGCCGAGCAGACCAACCTGCTGGCGCTCAACGCGGCCATCGAGGCTGCCCGCGCAGGCGACCTGGGGCGCGGCTTCGCGGTGGTCGCCGACGAAGTGCGCAACCTGGCCAAGCGCGTGCAAAACTCCACCGATGAAATCACCACCATGGTCTCTGCGTTGCAGGCAGGCACCCGCGACGCGGTGGAATTCATGCAGGAAAGCTCGTACAAAGCCGACGACTGTGTCCGCCAGGCCCAGGAGGCCGGGGCTGCGCTGGCGGAAATTACCGGGGCGGTGGCGCAAATGCGCGAGAGCAATACGCAGATCGCCGTGGCAGCCGAACAGCAGAGCCAGGTGGCCGAGGAAATGAACCGGGCGGTGGTGAGCATCCGCGATGTCACCGAGCAGACCGTGCAGCAGACCGTGGGTTCGGCCAGCACCAGCAGCGAATTGGCGACCCTGGCCGGCGCGCTGAACAAGGCGATTGGCCAGCTCAAGCTATAGCCACCATAAACAGCGTCGATTGGCCGCGCCCCATACCCCGCACTAAGCTTTGGGCATGACTGCGAGGAAATGCCCATGAACAAGCGATTGCTTCACCTGTCTGCCTGGCACTGGCGCGGCGGCCCCTACAACCAGCGCCAGGCCCTGCGGCTGATTGCCGTGCCACTGCTGATCCTGGGCGCCCTGCTGGTGTTGAGCGGGCTGTTCACCGCAGATTTCACCCAACTCGCCGTGGGTGTTATCGCCCTCGTCGCAGGGTTCGGCCTACAGCGCCAAGGGCAGCGTCTGTAGGCCTCAGGCGAATACCGTCACCGTCTGCCGGCTCAACGCCAGCAACTCCCCTTGCGCCGTCCACAAGGCTGCCGCTGCATGGCCGTAGCCGTCTCGGGCATATTCGGTCTCGACACAGTAACGGCACCAGTCCAGCGTGGTTAGACTGGCCACCGGCTGGATGAACTCGATGGTCCAAGTCAGGGTACTCCCGGCCGCCGGCTGTTTGAGGTGGGGCATCAGGCTGGGCGGCCAGGCATCCACCAGGGCCAGCAGGTGCGCCTCGGTCAGTGGTGCTTGCGGCACATAGCGCAGACGCACCCAGCCGCCCATCTGCCGCGATGAATTGCCACTGAACGGCAACCCACCGATGGCCCAGCGCAGCGCCACGTGGCGCATGAAGTCGGGCGTCACGCCCTTGATGTAGGGCAGCTCCGGCGCCGACTCCTCCAGAGGCTTCATGGGGATGGCTGGCGCGGCGGCCACCTCCACGGAAGAAGGCCGTCCAGCCCCGAAGCTACCCTGCACCAAAGTCACCACCTGGCCATCCTGAACCGCGCGGCCCAGCAAGGTGCTGACCGCCTTGCCTTCACGCAACACCTCTGCTTCGAAGCGAATGGGCACGCCCGGCGCAGCTGGGCCTACGAAGGTGATCGCCAGCGAACGCACTGGGCGTGCGTCACTCAACTTGCCACGCATGGCCTCGAATACCAGCGCAGCCACCAGGCCACCGAACGAGGCGCGTCCCTGGGCCCAGTCGGCCGGAATGCTTACCGAGTCGGGGTTATTGCGCACGGCGTCCAGCAATTGGGGAAAATTCATGGCGAGTCCTTGGCGTCAGTCGGGGCAAGGACGATAGTAACCAGCGGCTAGCGCAACGCCAGCCCGCAAATCGGTCATTTGCAGGGGCTATCGGCGCGCAATGGCCTTGGCCAGCGCCTCCAAAGTGAGGTCTGAACGTTTTTCCGCCTGGTGCAGCTCCTTGTCCCAGGCACTTTTGCAACGCGCCAGGTCCTCATGCTCAGGGACTTGCAGCAGCCACTGCCAGCGGTCATGCCAGTTACCCAAGTCACCCTGGGCTCGCTTGAGCAAGCGCTGTAGCTTCTTTGCGGCGTGCTCGAGCTGGGGGTAGGCATCGTCCCCATAACGCACGCGCTTTATCAGCAGGCGCAAGCGATGGCGGTCGTGGGCAGGGTCTTGGAGGGCGTCTTGCAGCTTGTGCCACTGCTTGACCAAGCGTTTGTCGATGCGCTTGGCCAGCGAACGGGCCAGGCCCTCACGCTCAGCGGCGCGCAGGAACAAGGGGAATGCGTCGAGAATGGCGAGAACCCGGGTCAATTGCGCACTGGCCGCAACCTCGGCGAATGCCTGCGCCCTCCCCGCCAGGCGCCGCTGGCCCGCTTGCACATGGCCAATCGCGAGCAACTGCGCCGCCAGGACCTCGCGGTCACGAAGCGGCGTAGTGAGGGTGCCGAGTGCGCTGGCGGCATTCTCCAATTGCTCGACGCCGGGCAAGCCACGCAAAGGCCGCAGCAGGCTGCGCAAACGCCGCACGCCAATACGCAGGTCGTGCAGCGCCTCGCTGTCGGTGTCGGCGGCCAGGCGCTCGCGGCACGCCAGCAAACGCACCTGCAAGGTCAGCACCTGGGCTACTACATGGTCGAGCATTGCGGGCATCGGCGGCTCCTCGTTCAACGCCCGGCGCGGGACTCACGAATATAGAAACGTGCGCGCTCGGCCTTGCGGGTACAACCCTCGAAGCCTTCGAACTGTTGCTGGGTCTTGGCACCGGTCAACAGCGACAGGGCTTTGGAGTAGCTGACGGTACCGGCGAAGCCTTCGGCCTTGGCCAGGTCGAGTTCCTTCCAGGCAGCATCGAGCTGGGTCGCACAGCTGTCGCGATAGGCCGTCTTGCCTGCGCAGCCAGCCAGGGCCAGGGCAATCAGGGGAAGGCAGATCCAGGCTTTCATCGGGGGGTTACCTCAAAGGTGGAGAACAGTGGCCGTTCGACGGCGCAGTATGCGAAAAGTGCCCTGAACAGCTTAGCCCAGCGCGGTTCGCATTGAAGGACAGCCACCGATGGGTGCATTGTTGCCATAGAGTGGCACAGTGACGGGGGAAGGTCATGAGTAAACGTGTGGCGCTGGTGTTGGGCTCGGGGGGTGCGCGCGGTTATGCGCACATCGGCGTGATCGAGGAAGTGGAGCGGCGTGGTTACGAGATCGCCTGCATCGCTGGGTGCTCCATGGGCGCGGTGATCGGTGGCATCTACGCCGCCGGCAAGCTCGATGAATACAAGCACTGGATAGAAAGCCTCGACTACCTCGACGTGCTGCGACTGGTGGACGTGAGCTTTCGCCTGGGTGCAATCCGCGGTGACAAGGTATTTGGGCAGATCCGCAAGATCGTCGGCGAGATGAACATCGAGCAATTGCGCATTCCTTATACCGCCGTCGCCGCCGACCTGACCAACCAGCAGGAAATCTGGTTCCAGGAAGGCTGCCTGCACCAGGCCATGCGCGCCTCGGCGGCGATTCCCAGCCTCTTCACCCCCGTCATGCAGGGCAACCGTATGCTGGTGGACGGCGGCATTCTCAACCCCTTGCCAATCGTCCCGGTGGTGTCCAGCCACTGCGACCTGATCATCGCGGTGAACCTCAATGCCACCAACCAGAACCACTACCAACTCCCGGTGATCGAGCGCCCGGCGGCGTTCAAGATGCGCTTCGACGCAGTCATCAGTTCACTGGGCTCGCGCCTGCCGTTTCGCCGCAAACCCGCCGAACAGCTGATTCGCATCGAGCAGGAAATCGTCGCCGAAGCCAACCCCTGGCTGAGCGAGCCTGCCGACCCGGAGAGCCAGCAACCGGCAGCCGCCCCGCAAAGCGAAGGGGCGCCTAAATCGGCGACCGGCTCGTTCATTATCGACAACGTTGGGCCTGCCTCGCTGCTAGACCTCATCAACCAGAGCTTCGAGGTGATGCAGACCTCGCTGGCGCAGTACAAGATCGCCGGGTACCCACCGGATGTACTGATAAACGTGCCCAAGCGCGTGTGTCGTTTCTTCGAATTCTACAAGGCGCCGGAACTGATCGCCCTGGGGCGGGAGATCGCGCGCGATACGCTGGACAACTACGAGGCGCAAAAGCGCTGAGGTTCACGCCCATAAAAAAACAGGCCGCAAAAGCGGCCTGTTTTCTTGCAGGGGCATCACTCAGTAACGGGTGATATCTGCCTTGGCTTCCAGCTGCTTGCGATAGGCCGAGAAGTCCTGCTGGCCAGCACGCGAAGCGAGGTAGCGGCGGATCTGCTGCTTCTCCTCGTCACTGGCGGCCGCGCCTTCGTTGACACCCTTGAGCTGCAGAACAGCCAGGCTACCGTCTGCAAGCACCACGCTACCGAACACCGGCTTGTCCTTGGCTTCAGGCTTGGCCAGGCGGAACACCGCCTGCAACTCGGCTGGGTCGATGCCGTCCTGGGCGCGGGTAGCGGCCTCCTGAACCTTCCAGGCCTGGCCTTCATAGGCAGCGCCCGGTGCGATCGAACCATCACGCAGGCCGGCGATCAGCTTGTCGGCCTTGGCCTTGAGCTCTGCGGTCGCCTTCTCGCGTGCCAGGTGCTCGCCGATGTTCTTGGCGACGGCCTCCAGCGGCATCTGTTCAGGCTTACGGTGCTCCTTGGCACGCAGCACCACGATGGTTTCCGGGTCCAGCTCCAGGGCGTTGCTGTTGGCACCCTCGTTGATCACTTCTTCGCTGAAGGCAGCCTGCACCACCGCGCGATTGGCAGTAATGCCTTCGCCACCTTCACGCCCGAACGGTGCCGAGGTCTGTACCTTCAAACCCAGGTCCTGGGCCGGCTGGCTCAGGTCGGAGGCTTCGAAGGCGGCGTCCTCGAGCTGTTTGGTCACCTCGACAAAGCGCTGTTCAACCTGCTGGGTCTTCAGCTCGCGCGTCAGCTTGTCCTTCAGGCTGGCGAAGGTCGGCACCTGCGGTGCCTCGACGCCCAGCAGCTTGATCAGGTGGTAGCCGTACTCGGTGCGTACAGGGGCCGACACCTGGTCATTGCCAAGCTTGTACAGTGCGTCTTCGAAGGCCTGGTCGTAAACGCCTGGGCCTGCGAAGCCGAGATCGCCGCCAGTAGCAGCAGAGCCTGGGTCTTGGGAGAACTCCTTGGCCAGGGCGGCGAAGTCTTCGCCTTTTTCCAGGCGCTGCTGGATCTCAACGATACGTGCCTTGGCCTGGTCATCGGTGGTCTTGTCGTTGACCTCGATCAGGATGTGCGCAGCGCGACGCTGCTCGGCCAGGTTGGCGATTTCTTTCTCGTACAAGGCCTGCAGCTCGTCGTCAGTGACTTCGACCTGGTCGAAGAACGCCGACTTCTTCAGCTCGATGTAGTCGATGACCACCTGGTCGGGGGTCATGAACTCCTTGGCGTGCTGGTCGTAGTGGGCCTTGATTTCGTCGTCGCTGACCTTGATCGCAGCCGGGTTGGCTTTGAAGGTCAATGCAGCGAAATCGCGGGTCTGGTTTTCCAGGCGGGCGAATGCGTCGACCTGCTGGTCGGTGACGAAGCTGCTGCCGGCAAGGCCGGTACGCAGCTGGCCGATGAGCATTTCCTGGGCCAGCATCTCGCGGAACTGCATACGCCCATAGCCCATCTGGCGGATGACCGAGTCGAAACGCTCGGCGCTGAACTTGCCGTCGACCTGGAACTCAGGCGTCTGCAGAATCAGCTGGTCCAGCGCGGCATCGGAGAAGGCGAACTTGGCATCATCGGCGCCTTGCAACAGCAGCTGGCGCTCGATCAACCCTTTGAGCGCGGCGTCGCGCAGCATTTTTTCATCCAGCAATGCAGGGTCGAAATCCTTGCCCAGCTGTTGCATCAGCTGGCGGCGCTGCATGTCGACGGCCTGGCTCAGCTCATTCTGGCTGATGGCCTGGCCGTTCACCTTGGCGGCGTCCTGGCTGGTGCTGGTCGCCTGGAAAATGGCCTCGAAACCGGTCAGCGCCATCAGCACGACGATAAGGCCAATGATGCTCTTGGCAATCCAACCTTTTGAATTGTCCCTGATATTTTGCAGCATGCGTCCCCCAGAAACGGCTGTACCACTGCATCGACAACCGCGCAGAGTGGGTAAAATCCTGATAAAAGAAAGGCGCATCCGAAGATGCGCCTTTTCTTAGCAAACGTGGCAGGCGGTAACGTTTACGGCCCCGGCCGCCACGTGCTTGGACCAGGCAAGGCCCGGTCCATCTGAAAGAGACGACTTAGTTGACGGCGTCTTTCAGGCCTTTGCCAGCCTTGAAGCCTGGAACCTTGGCGGCAGCGATCTTGATCGCCTTGCCAGTTTGCGGGTTACGGCCGGTGCGCTCGGCGCGCTCTTTGACGGAGAAAGTACCGAAGCCAACCAGGACGACGTCGTCGCCTGCCTTCAGGGCACCGGTTACGGAGTCGATCACAGCATCCAGAGCTTTGCCAGCGGCAGCCTTGGAAATGTCAGCCGATACAGCGATAGCGTCAATCAGTTCCGACTTGTTCACTCTAGTCCCCTTATATCTCTATTTTGAGTTTGTTTCTAAGTATGTAATGAAAAGCTTATGAAACGAGCATTGGGTGGCATGATGACATTGGCGTGCCGCTTTATAACAAGGGCTCGAAAAAACTGTCAAGGAAGCCCCCCAATGAAATACTGACTAGTGCGTGCTGATTCTTTCCTTAGCATCGCCGTCGCGCTTTTCATCTTTCGCGACAATCTCCGGAGCCACATCTGGCAAGGGCTCCGGGGCGTATTGCAGCGCAATTTGCAGGACTTCGTCAATCCATTTAACGGGCTTGATCTGCAGATCCTGTTTGATATTTTCAGGAATTTCCTTCAGGTCACGCACATTTTCTTCCGGAATGATGACCGTCTTGATCCCGCCCCGGTGTGCCGCCAGCAGTTTTTCCTTCAGCCCGCCGATGGCCAACACCTGGCCACGCAAGGTGATTTCACCGGTCATCGCCACGTCGGCGCGTACCGGAATCTGCGTCAAGGCCGAGACCAACGCGGTGCACATGCCGATACCGGCACTCGGGCCATCCTTGGGCGTGGCGCCCTCGGGCATGTGGATGTGCACGTCGTGTTTCTCGTGGAAATCGGCGGCAATGCCCAGGCTGCGGGCGCGGCTGCGCACCACGGTCTGCGCGGCGGTGATCGACTCGACCATGACATCGCCGAGCGAGCCGGTCTTGATCAATTGCCCCTTGCCAGGGATGACCACCGCTTCGATAGTCAGCAGCTCGCCACCCACCTGGGTCCAGGCAAGGCCCGTGACCTGGCCGATCTGGTCTTGCTGCTCAGCCAGCCCATAGCGGAACTTGCGTACGCCCAGCAGGTGCTCCAGCTGGTCACCCGTGACCTTGACCTTCACCTGCTTCTGCCCGGTGTGCTCCTTGACCACCTTGCGGCAGACCTTGGCGATCTGGCGCTCAAGGCCACGCACGCCCGCTTCGCGGGTGTAGTAGCGGATGATGTCGCGGATGGCCGAGACATCGATGTCCAGCTCGTCCTTCTTCAGGCCGTTGGCCTTGACCTGCTTGGGTGTCAGGTACTTGACCGCAATGTTGACTTTTTCGTCCTCGGTGTAGCCCGGCAGGCGGATGATTTCCATGCGGTCGAGCAGCGCCGGTGGAATGTTCATCGAGTTCGAGGTGCACAGGAACATCACGTCCGAAAGGTCGTAGTCGACTTCCAGGTAGTGGTCGTTGAAATTGTGGTTCTGCTCGGGGTCGAGCACCTCCAGCAAGGCCGACGCGGGGTCGCCACGCATGTCGCTGCCCATCTTGTCGATCTCGTCGAGCAGGAACAGCGGGTTGCGTACGCCCACTTTGGTCATTTTCTGGATCAGACGGCCCGGCATCGAACCAATATAGGTACGACGGTGGCCACGAATCTCAGCCTCGTCACGCACGCCGCCCAGGGCCATGCGCACGAACTTGCGGTTGGTTGCCGATGCGATCGACTCGGCCAACGAGGTCTTGCCCACGCCGGGCGGGCCAACCAGGCACAGCACCGGGCCGCGAATTTTCTTCACGCGCTTCTGTACGGCGAGGTACTCAAGGATACGCTCCTTGACCTCCTCCAGGCCGTAGTGGTCGGAATCGAGGATCTCCTCGGCCTTGGCCAGGTCCAGGCGCACCTTGCTCTGGGCCTTCCACGGCACCTGCACGAGCCAGTCGAGGTAGGAACGCACCACGGTGGCCTCGGCAGACATCGGCGACATCTGCTTGAGCTTGTTCAGCTCGGCCTGGGCCTTGGTCAGGGCATCCTTCGGCAGGCCCGCCGCGTCGATCCGCTTCTTCAGCTCCTCGACTTCGTTATGACCCTCGTCGCCATCGCCGAGCTCTTTCTGAATGGCCTTCATCTGCTCATTCAGGTAGTACTCGCGCTGGCTGCGCTCCATCTGCTTCTTGACCCGGCCACGGATGCGCTTCTCGACCTGCAACAGGTCGATTTCCGCATCCAGCAGCGCCAGCACGTGCTCGACACGGGCTGGCAGGTCGATGATCTCGAGGATTTCCTGCTTCTGCTCGATCTGCTCGGCTACAGGCTCGATCACCCGGGCGTGGTATTGCTCCTGCAGATACAGC